>WFPG01000318.1 GCA_015487755.1 Acidobacteriota bacterium | reverse complement strand
CTGAGTGCTGAATGAAGGAACCGAGCCTGCATCTTCGTCAATATAGCAACTTAAAACCCTGTGCATGGGAAAGAAGACGGTTGAGGGAGTAATAGCCACTTCGCTGTCTTTGTTTAAAAAAGAGTTTGTCCAGTCATTGAAAGAGTGAACATCAATCCCTCTAATTGTAATGCCTGCATTATTGATTTCTAACAGTACCCCTAAAACCTTTTCCTTTGGATTTTGAAGGTTAACAATAACTATACTTCCCTTTTTCATAGAAAACCTCGCTCTTTTAACTAAAATTATTATATAATTAACTTAATGATTTATCAATAAATTAACCTTTTTTGAGAGGTGAATATGAAAAATAAAATTCCTTTACATACCAGAATAATTATAGGGGTTATTTTAGGTAGTTTAGGGGGAATATTATTCCCTCAATTTTTAAATTTTGTAAAAATTTTTGCAGATTTGTTTTTGAGGCTTTTGAAAATGCTGGTTATTCCTCTTATTTTTACTTCAATTGTATGCGGGACTATATCAAGCAAAGATAGTGCCTCAATTGGTAGGATAGGGGTTAAAACATTTTTTTACTACATAACAACGAGTTTATTGGCAATTTTAACGGGACAATTTCTGGTAAATCTCTTAAAGCCCGGAGTAAATGCCAAAATAACCCCGCCTGAAAATTTGAATTTGCAACACCTTGCCTCTAATTTCAGTTATTCTGACATACTTTTAAAGATAGTTCCCGAAAATGTTTTTAATTCAATGGCAAAGGGTGAGGTTTTGCCTATTATCTTTTTTGCCCTTTTAACAGGGTTTTTTATTTTGAAACTTAAATCGGAACACAAGGACTTTCTTACAGGTTTTTTTGAAGCATTCTATTCTTTAATGATGAAAATTACCGAGTTTGTTATTCTTCTTGCGCCCTACGGTATCTTTGCCTTACTTTATAAGGCAACTGCAGAAAGCGGGTTAAAGATTTTTAAAACACTTTTGTTTTACTTTTTAACCGTTTTATCCGGGCTTGCAATCCATTTTTTTATAACCTTGCCTTTGTTAGGTTTTTTAATTACACGGAAAAACCCTTATATTTTTATGAAAAAAATGTTAACTCCCTTGCTTACCGCTTTTTCGACAAGTTCTTCTTCAGCCACTTTGCCTTTAACCATTCAAACAATTGAAAAGAATGTGGGAGTGCCGAACAAGGTTGCAGGCTTTGTTTTGCCTTTGGGAGCAACAATAAATATGGACGGAACTGCCCTTTACGAATGTGTTGCGGTGATTTACATTGCACAATGTTACGGGGTTCACCTTACATTTTCCCAGCAAACCGTTGTTGTAATTACCTCACTTCTTGTGTCAATAGGGGCGGCAGGCATACCTATGGCAGGGCTTGTAATGATGTCGGTTATTTTAAAGGCTGTAGGATTGCCACTTGAAGGCATAGGCTTAATAATTGCCGTTGACAGGTTTCTTGATATGTTCAGGACTGCTACAAATGTTTTTTCAGATTCAACAGGGGCTTTGATTATCTCTTATCTTGAAGATAGAGAAAGTTGTTGCCCTTACCTGTAATTTGAGTATTTCCCGTTTTATGCTAATATACAATGGAAAAAAATTATGGGAGAGGTTATGAAAGGACGTGAGTTAAGAAAAAAATTTCTTGATTATTTTAAATCAAAAGGGCATACAATTGTTAAAAGTTCTTCTTTAATCCCTGCAAACGACCCCACTTTGCTTTTCACAAACGCAGGAATGAACCAGTTTAAGGATGTTTTTTTAGGAAAAGAGAAAAGGGATTATACAAGGGCTGCTTCCTGCCAGAAGTGTGTAAGGGCGGGGGGAAAACACAATGACCTTGAAAATGTGGGGAAAACAGCAAGGCACCACACCTTTTTTGAAATGTTAGGAAACTTCTCTTTCGGGGATTACTTTAAAAAAGAGGCGATTGAGTTTGCATGGGAGTTTATTACAGAGGTTTTGAAGATAGATAAATCAAGGCTTTATGTTTCCGTTTACAAAGACGATGACGAGGCTTTTGATATATGGCACAAACACATAGGGATTGAGAAAGACAGGATTTACAGGTTCGGTGAGAAAGACAATTTCTGGCAGATGGGGGAAACTGGACCCTGCGGCCCCTGTTCGGAGATATTTTACGACCATGGGGAAGAGTATTCCTGCGGAAAAGATACCTGCGATGTAGGTTGCGATTGCGATAGATTCGTTGAAATATGGAACCTTGTCTTTATGCAGTACAACCGTGACGAGAACGGGAAATTAACACCCCTTCCAAGGCCTTCAATAGACACAGGAATGGGATTGGAAAGGCTTGCTGCGGTAATGCAGGGTGTTTTGTCAAATTACGATACCGATTTGTTTCAATCAATCATTCAAACAATTGCAAAGGCAAGCGGCAAAGAGTATGGAAAAAATAACGAAGACGATGTGGCAATGAAGGTAATAGCAGACCATTTAAGGGCAACGGTTTGCTTAATAACGGACGGCGTTGTCCCTTCAAACGAAGGCAGGGGGTATGTTTTAAGAAGGATAATGAGAAGGGCAATAAGGTACGGTAAAAAATTAGGGCTTGAAATCCCTTACCTTTACAACTTTGTTGACGCTGTTGTTGAAGAGTTAGGGGTTGCATACCCGGAATTGTTTGAAAGCAAAGACAATGTTAAAAAGTTGATTAAAATAGAAGAAGAGCAGTTTAACAAAACACTTGAAAACGGCCTAAAAGTGCTTGAAGGTATGATTGAGCAAAGCAAAGGGCTTTTAACTGCCGAGCAGGTTTTTAAACTTTACGATACTTTCGGTTTCCCCGTTGACCTTGTTGAGGATGTTTGCAATGAAAGAGGGGTAAAAGTTGATAGAAAAGGATTTGAAAAACTTTTTGAAGAGACAAGGAAAAAGACAAGGGAGAAGAGCAAGGTTAAGGTTGATTTAACTTTAACCGAAGCCTTTAAAACACTTGAGAATTACCCAGAAACTGTTTTTACAGGGTACAAAGAATTTGTGTCAGAGGCAAAGGTGCTTGCAATATTCAACGATAGCGGGGAAATTGAAGAGTTAAAACAGGGTGAAACAGGCTACATTCTGCTTGATAGAACCCCTTTCTATGTTGAATCAGGGGGACAGGTTGACGATACAGGCACAATCGCTAATAAAGATTTTAGAGGAGAGGTAAAAGGCCTTACCCAGCCTGTTGAAAAAAGAAGGTTGCACCTTGTTTATGCAGTTAAAGGCAACCTGAAAAAGGGAGACGGTGTAAAAGCCGAGGTTGACGGGGAAAGAAGAAAGGCTATTATGAGAAACCACACAGCAACCCACCTTCTTCACGCCGCATTAAGAAAGGTTGTAGGCGACCATGTAAAACAGGCAGGCTCACTTGTTGACCCTGATAAATTGAGGTTTGACTTTACCCATTTCAACAAATTAAGCGACAAAGAGTTAAAAGAGATTGAATACCTTGTAAACAGGGAAATACTCGCAAACAAAAAACTTATCATTGAAGAGATGCCTATTGACGAGGCAAAGAAAAAAGGTGCAATGGCTTTATTCGGCGAAAAGTACGGAGAGGTTGTAAGAGTTGTGCAGGTTCCCGATTTTTCAATTGAACTTTGCGGCGGGACACATGTATCAATGACAGGGGAAATAGGCTTATTTGTAATTGAATCTGAAAGGTCTGCAGCATCCGGCATAAGAAGAATAGAGGCTTTTACAGGCTTTAAAGCGTTCAATTACCTTGATAATTTTAGAAAAGAGCATTATGAGTTGAAATCTGTTCTTAAAACTGGAAACGACGATATTGTATCTCAGGTAAGCAAGAAACTTGAAGAGATAAAAGAGTTAAACAAAGAACTTGAAAAGGCGAAGATGTCAGGCGGCGGCAATGTCTTTGAAGAGGATTTAAAAGACGGAATTAAATTGATTGTAAAGCAGGAAGACGGGTTAAAACCTGTCTCTTACACACATCTGACGCTGCCGACGATCTTACGCGTGTAG
>WFPG01000317.1 GCA_015487755.1 Acidobacteriota bacterium | reverse complement strand
CCTGAAAAATCACAAATAATAAAAGCAATTATTGATTTACGAAGAAATGTTAGTCTAGTAAGTGGTTTTAACTTATAGATTATTATGGATTGAAAATGCCAAATTATAAATTAACAAGGTAAATAAAAAAGGTGCCGCGGTGTTAAAGCCGGGCACCTTTAAAAAAGATAATGTTAGATTTTTACGGTTTTTCTAAAACGCCGCCTGCTTCCGCATCTGCTTTTTTGAGAAGGTAGGCAAAGATTAAACCAACAAAGCCGAGGCAGGCAAACATAATCATTGACGCTGTATAGGTATGGGTAACATCCCTTAACTTTCCGTTTAAGAACGGGAACAAAGCCAACCCTAAATTCTGTACCATTGTCATTAAGCCGTATGCGGAGCCCTGAAACCTTTCTTCAACAATTAAAGGGATTGAAGGCCACATAGCGGCAGGGACTAATACAAATGCAGCGCCTAATATCATCATCGGGTATTTAGGCGGAATGTATGTAAATCCCATTAAAAGGTATGCCACAACCATAAAGATTGAGCCTATTGTCATTAAACTTGCCCTTTTGCCTATCTTATCAACAAGGCTTCCCGCAAAGGGTGCGAGAAACATTGAAGCGGCAATGATAATGGTTGTTGTTCCCCCTGCGGTGTCAAACATGTGGATTATATTGTAAAAAGCCTGATAGAAGAAACCGCCGCCGCTTGGAACGGTTAAAGGAAGGCCGTATTTGTCGTGGAAAAAGTCTGTTGAAAGCGCTGTAAAGGGGAATATTGCCGAATAGAAGGTAACGCATAGAATTGTTACATACCAGTAAGACTTTGAGAAAACTTTTACATCTGAAAGTTTTACCTTTTCGTCTGCAAGGGGTTTCGGAAGGTTTAGTATGTGCTCCCCGTGTTTGTCCATTACTGCGTAAACAAATGCAGCAAGAAGGGAAAAACCGCAGAATAGTACCGCAGCCCACAATGCTGCTTTGTAATTGCCGAAATGCTTTGCTATTAAAGCCTCTGTGTTAAACGAGAATAAAGTTCCGAGCCTGCTTATTGTTAAGGCAATTCCAAATGATAATGCCAACTCTTTTCCCTTAAACCATCTTGCTAAAATAGCGCTCTGTGCCACAACAAGGGATTCACTTCCAGCACCGAATATAAACCTTCCAATCATTAAAACGGTAACATTTGGAGCAAATGCAACTATTGCGGCACCTATTGTAACAAGGGTAGCGAAGATTATTGTCGCAAGCCTCGTGCCTATTAAGTCAATTAGCATTCCCCCTAAAAAAACGGAGACTATAGCCGCAATTGAGTAAACAGTGTACATTGTCCCAATAATACTTCTTGAAACATGCAGTTCTTTGATAAGGGTGGGGGCTATTGCTCCTATTGAGTCGTAGGCAAAGTAACTTCCGTAAGTTAAAAGGCTTACGAAGAAAAGAACCGTGAACCTGTAAAGTTTTGTACTTGGATGAAAGAAACCGATTTCTTCCTGTAATGCGTTTTCACTCATAACCAAACTCCTTTTTTATTTAAACTGTTCCGTATAGCCTGTCTCCAGCGTCTCCCAATCCGGGAAGGATATAGCCTTTGTCGTTTAATTCCCTGTCAAGGGCACATGTGTATATGTCAATGTCCGAGTGTTTTTCGTTAAACTTTTCAACTCCTTCCGGTGCTGAAATAAGGTTTAGAAATTTAATGTTTTTCACTCCGTTTTGTTTTAAAACATCTGCCGCAAAGGAGGCGCTTCCCCCTGTCGCAAGCATAGGGTCAATTAAAATAAAAAGGTGGTTTTCCTGCAAAGGGGGTATTTTAAAGTAATAACTAACAGGCTGTAATGTTTTGTGGTCTCTGTAAAGCCCTATGTGCCCAATTTTTGCAAATGGGACAATCCTTAAAATTCCGTCAACCATTCCCATTCCCGCCCTTAGTATAGGCACTAATACAACCTGAAGGTCTATGATTTGTTTGCACTTTGTTTTTTCAAGGGGTGTTTCTATCTCAACCTCGGTTAAAGGCAAGTCCCTTGTTAGTTCGTATGTCATTAACATTGCTATTTCGTCAATCAACTCTTTAAACTCTTTTCTCCCTGTCTCTTTGTTTCTTAAAAGGCTGAGTTTGTGGACAATTAACGGGTGGTTAATTTCTTTTAAATTTTTAAATTTCATAATTACTCCCTTGTTATTTTTGTAATTCCCCCCATGTAAGGCACAAGAACATCGGGAATTGTTACGCTTCCGTCTTCATTCTGGTAATTTTCTAAAATTGCAACAACAGTCCTTCCTATTGCAAGCCCTGAGCCGTTTAGTGTGTGAACATACTTGTTTTTTCCGTCTTTGTCTTTGAATTTAATTCCGGCCCTTCTTGCCTGAAAATCTTCAAAGTTTGAGCAAGAGGAAATCTCCCTGTATGTGTTCTGGGAAGGAATCCAGACTTCAATGTCGTATGTCTTTGCCGCTGAAAAGCCTAAATCACCGGAACACAATGTAACCACTCTGTAAGGCAATCCCAATTGCTGCAGTATGTATTCGGCGTCTTTTGTCAATTCTTCCAATTCATCATAGGAGTTTTCAGGGTGGGCAAACTTTACCAATTCAACCTTGTTAAACTGGTGCTGCCTTATTAACCCTCTTACATCTTTTCCGTAAGAGCCTGCTTCAGCCCTGAAACAGGGGGTATAAGCACAGTACTTCAACGGTAATTGTTCATATGATAGTGTTTCTTCAGAGTGAAGGTTTGTAACCGGAACTTCTGCGGTTGGAATTAAGTAAAATTCCTTGTCTGTGCAGAGTTTAAATAAATCCTCTTCAAATTTAGGAAGTTGCCCCGTACCGTACATTGTTTTTGAGTTAACAATAAAAGGGGGCAATACCTCTCTGTAACCTTTTGAAGTGTGGGTATCAAGCATAAAGTTTATCAAAGCCCTTTCAAGCCTTGCACCAAGGCCCTTCATAACCGCAAACCTGCTTCCCGCTATCTTTGCCGCCCTTTCAAAGTCTATAATGTCAAGTTCTTCCCCTATTTCCCAGTGGGGTTTTGCTTTAAATGTGAAACAGGAAGGCTCTCCCCATCTTCTAACCTCTACATTGGCGCTTTCATCTTCTCCAACAGGCACGCTCTCGTGAAACATATTGGGTATTGTTTTCATTATTGAATAATACTCTTCTTCGATATCTTTAAGTTTGTTTTCAAGGATGCCCTGCTCTTCGCTAACCTTTTTCATCTTTTCCATCACTTCGGTTGCGTCTTTTCCTTCCCTTTTCAGCATACCTATTTCTTTGCCTAACTTCTTTTTCTCCGAGTTAAGGGCTTCAACCTTTCCGATTAAATCCCTTCTCTCTCTGTCAAGTTTTTCAAGCTTGTCTATATCAACTTCGGTATGCCTTTTTTTAAGCATATCCCTCACTTTATCAAGGTTGTTTCTCACAAACTTTAAATCAAGCATAACCCCTCCGTGTGTTTTTTGTAATCATAAAGGATTTTACAGTAATTTACACATTTGTTAAAGGAATAAATGAAAGTTAACTGCAAGGGCAATTTATTCTTTTTTCCTTTTCTAAAAAAAAGTAAACGGATATAATTTTAATCAAAAAGGAGTATGCTAAAAATGAAATGCGGCGACGAAAAAGAGGTTGTTTTTAATTTAGGGGATAAAATCGGCGAGTATCGTATATTGCCTGACATAGTTTTCTGGATGGTTATTTTTGCTATCAACTTCTTTTTTTTGTTTAACATGCTTCATGAGCCGCAAAAGGGTGCATGTTTTTTTTTCATTTTTTTTGGTTATCTGGATTTGATTTTTTTATTAAATTATTTTTTAGGTTGCGAGAGAATTACCCTTTATGAAGACTCTTTTGAAGTTCAAACCGTTTTAAAAACCGAGTGTATTAAGTTTAGTGATATCTCTTACTTAAAAGTTGTCCGTTCCCCATTTAACGATGATTTTGACTTAGTCTGGCAAACAAAAGGGGGGAGAAAGAGAAGATGCATATATTCTGGAAAGACAGGTTGGGGAAAAAGTTTTGACGAAGAAGCCTATGAATTCTTAAAGAAATTTAATGAGCAGTTAAATAAACACGGGATTTTTCTTACTTTGTTTGAAATTGGAAAATAAACATAAACTATATCTGCATTCTTTTTCTTTTTTAAAATTAAATTCTAATCTAAAATTAGATAAAAGTGTTTTTTCGGGAGGGGAAATGAGAAAGCTTGCTG
>WFPG01000316.1 GCA_015487755.1 Acidobacteriota bacterium | reverse complement strand
TTCTAAAATTGACCTTTTCAGCGTATGGTTTGTTTCTCTTTTAGGAATTGGTTTTCATGTTTTTACCGAAGAAAGCCTTACTAAATCTTTGTTAACCGTTTTTATTCCGTATATTTTGCTTATACTTCTTGCTGTTTTAATGGCTTAAATTAAGGGGAAAAAATGAAAAAATACCTGATTATTATAGGTTTGGTGATAGCGCTTGTTATTGTCGGGGTTTTGAAAAACAAAGACACAGGCAAAACAGTAAAGGTGGAAAAGGTTAAAGCAAAGGATATATCGGAAACCGTGTCGGGGACAGGAACTGTTAAGCCTGTAAAAACCGTAACAATAATGTCCGAGGTTATGGGAAAAATAATCAAATTGCCTGTAAAAGAAGGGGATTTTGTAAAAAAGGGAGACTTGCTATGCCGAATTGACGACAAAAACTTAAGAAACGAGGTGGCAAGGTTAAGAGCGGAGTTGAAAAGGCAAAAACTAATTTTAAAGCAACTTGAGGTTGATTTAGGGCAAACGGAAAAAGAACTTAATAGAAAAAAAAGGCTTTACAAATCAGGTATTTTATCAAAAGACGATTATGAGAAGATTGAAAGCGAATATCAAAGCAAAAAACTTAAAGTTGAGCAGCAAAGGTTTTACTTAAAACAAACAAAAGCAAGCCTTGACAAGGCGATTGAAAATTTATCCAAAACAAGGATTCTTGCCCCTATTGACGGCAAGATTACAAGTTTGAAAAAGGAAATTGGGGAGCAGGTTATTCAGGGTACTATTAACAATCCCGGCTCTGTAATTATGGTTTTAAGCGATATGAACAAACTTGAACTTGAGGTTGATGTTAACGAGGTTGACGCCGTATTGCTTAAAAAAGGGATGGACACCGATATACACCTTGACGCTTTTGACAACAAAATATTTAAGGGAGAGGTTAAGCAGATATCAGAGTCTGCCGAAAAACCTGTGGGTAGGGATGTTTCACTTTTTAAAGTTAAAATTGATTTCAAAGAAAACAATAAAAAAATCAAGCCGGGAATGAGCGGCCGTGCGGAAATTGTTGTAAGGAAAAGTAAAAATGCGCTCACTATTCCTATTGAGGCTGTAAGAAAAGACGATAAAGGCAAAGAGTACTGCTTTAAGGTTGTAAATGGGATTGCAAAAAAAACCTTTATAAAGACAGGCATTTCAGACGATTTTTATGTTGAAGTTAAAGAAGGGCTAAACAAGGGGGATATTGTAATTACAGGGCCTTACAGGGTTTTGAAAACATTGAAAGACGGAGATAAAGTTAAGTTTAAAAATGAGCAATAACTTATTGATAAAATTAGAGAAAATTTCAAAGGTTTACAAAATGGGGAACACAAGTGTAAAGGCTGTTGACTGCATTAGCCTTGAGATTAAAGAAGGGGAGTTTTTAGGCATAATGGGGGCAAGCGGTTCTGGCAAATCAACCTTGATGAATATTCTGGGGATTCTTGATAGTCCGACAGAAGGCAAATACTTTTTAAAAGGCAAAGATGTATCTTCCCTTAACGATACTGAGGCTTCGCTAATCAGAAATAAAGAAATAGGTTTTGTTTTTCAGACATTTAACCTTATAAAGGGGTTAACCGCATTTGAAAATGTTGAAACACCGCTTATCTATGCGGGAATCCCTAAAAAAAGAAGAAAAGAGATTGTTGAGTATTACCTTGAGAAAATGGGCATTGCTGACAGAATGAACCACAAGCCCAATCAACTGTCGGGAGGGCAGAGGCAAAGGGTTGCAATAGCAAGGGCGCTTGTTAACGAGCCTTCAATTATCCTTGCAGACGAGCCTACAGGCAACCTTGATTCAAAAACAACCGCTGAAATAATTGAACTCTTCCATAAAATCCACAATGAAGGGAAAACAATTGTCCTTGTAACCCACGAGCATGAGATTGGAAAAGAAACAGAGAGAACGGTTGTTTTAAAGGACGGAAAGATTGTTAAGGAGTTTAAAAATTGATAATTGAAAATGTAAAACTTGCCTTTCGCTCAATAAGGGCGAATAAATTGAGAAGTTTTTTAACCACTCTGGGGATAATAATAGGTGTCGCTTCGGTTATTACAATAGTTTCCCTTGTTCAGGGCATTTTCAATACTATCAAGGTTCAGCAGGAGCAAATGGGGACAAATATAATCACAATTCAGCCGTACAGAGCAGCCACCAATTTTATAGAACTTTTAAAAGAGCCCCCTGAATTGACACTGGAAGACGCCCTTGTTTTGAAAAAACAGATTGAAGGAATTGAAAACCTTGCGCCTATTATCTTCTCTACATGCAATGCAGGTTCAAAAAAGTTAAACCACAGTTCAACTTTATACGGGGTTTATCCAATTTATCAAGACATAAACGGGAGATATGTGGAAACAGGCAGGTTTATAAATTACCTTGACTTAAAGCATAGAAGAAAGGTTTGTGTATTGGGAAGAGAGGTTGTTGAAAGTTTAAAATTAGGGGAAAACCCTGTCGGTAAGTTTATCCTAGTGGATAATGTGCCTGTTAAAATAATCGGAGTGATGGAGAAAAAGGGCTCATTTTTCGGCCAGAGTATGGATGACTATGTTTTTATGCCATTTACAACCGTAGTTGACATTAAGGGAAAGAAGTTAAAAAAGCATATTTACATTCAATTAACGGTAAACAACCTTTCAAAAATGGAGCAGATAAAAGACAGGATTAAAGCAATTTTAAGGAAAAGGCACAACATTAAACAGGATGAAGACGACGACTTTAAAGTGCAAACTCAGGAAGAGATATTGAAGAGTTTTAAGAAAACCACCTCGGTAATAACCTTGATTGTTGTGGGAATTGTGGGGATTTCCCTTATTGTAGGCGGAATAGGGATTATGAACATTATGCTTGTATCGGTAACAGAAAGGACAAAGGAAATAGGGGTAAGAAAAGCGGTGGGAGCAACCAAAAAGAACATACTCTATCAATTTTTAGTTGAATCAGTTATCTTAAGCCTTACAGGCGGGGTTATAGGCATTATTTTAGGCTTTTTGTTAGGTTTTCTAATCTCAAAACTAATCCCTAACTTTCCCGGAATGTATGTCCCATTCGGGGGAATAATGCTTGCCTTTCTCTTCTCTTCCCTTGTGGGCGTTATATTCGGCGTCTTCCCTGCCTACAAAGCCGCCCAATTAAAC
>WFPG01000315.1 GCA_015487755.1 Acidobacteriota bacterium | reverse complement strand
GCTTAAAATTATCTGTTTTCCCCCCCGAGCAACCTAAAACCTCAAGTTTCATTTAATTCTCTCAAAATTTCTTTACTTATTATTTCTTTAAAAACTTCTACAACCTCCGGGTCAAACTGCTTCCCTGAGAATTTTTCCAGTTCATTTAAAGCAATTTCAGTCGATAATGCCTTTCGGTACGGCCTGTCTGTTGTCATTGCGTCAAAGGTATCACATACTGAAATTATCTTTGCAAAAAGTGGTATCTCATTTCCCTTTAAACCTTCTGGATATCCTTCTCCGTTTTCTGTTTCATGATGATAAAGTATGCCGTCTAATGCCTTTCTCAATCCCTCAACCTTTTTAACAATCTCATAACCTAAAACAGGATGCTTTCTCATAATCTCCTTTTCGGCATCATTTAAAGGAGCCTGTTTATTTAAAATTGCATCTGGAATACCGATTTTCCCTATATCATGTAGAATGGCCGACAAAGAAAGCCAGTAAAGTTGCTCTTTCGACATACCTATTTTTTCACCTATCATTACAGAATATTTCATAACCCTTCTCGTATGCCCTGCAGTATAGTAATCCCTTTTCTCAATAGCGTCTGCCAAAGCCAACGATGTTTCAAAAAATATATTTTTCAATTCATTGTACATTTTGGCATTTACCAAAGCGGTAGAAACGGGAATGGCAATCATTTTTACCTTCTCAACATCCCTTTTTGTAAAACCCTCATTTTTTAGTTTGTTAATAAGTTGAATTGCACCAATAACCTCACCTTTGTATTCAAGAGGCACAGATAATATAGACTTTGTTTCAAAATGGCTTACACTATCCACTTTCTTAGACCAAAAAGGAGATTCTTTAACATTGTTGATTATAATCATCTTTTTCTCTGAAATTGTGTGACCTACAACACCTTCTCCCATTTTAAGCCTTATTTCTTTAAGTTTCTCGCTTTCGTCTCCGCTTACAACCCTGAAAAATATCTCGTTTTTATCAAAGTCTATCTCCCATATAGAACTTCTTTCAGCACCTATCTCTTCTTCAAGGAATTTCATTGCATTGGAAAGCACAAAATCTATGTCAAGTTCAGAGTTTAGCTTTTCCCAAATTTTTAAAAGGTTTTGATAAAAACTTACATCCATGATTTAAAGCAAATCCCTGTACCACCCGGGAAGAGCGCCTGATTTCCTTGCTTTTTCCTTTAATTCCTCTTTTTGTTTCTTCAATTTTTTAAGGTTGTTTTCAAGTTCTTTTTTCTTCTTCTCAAGTTTTTGCATTTCGCCGTTAATCCTCATAATAACGATGTTGTCATCTGTGTTCAATTTTTCAGTCATTAAACTGTTTAATTGTTCTTTTACTTTTTTTAAATTTTCTTCAGTTTGCTTGATAGATGCATTTATTTTCTTAAATTGTGTTCTCCAATAGTTTTCAGCCTCTTTTTCTCCCATCCCTTCAGTGGGAGAAGCGGAAACCGAATCGGATGCTATGTCCCGGTCGGAAACTTCATTTTTCCATGACATAAAAGGGTTTGTTTCCTTTTTGGTTGTTTTTTTCTTTTTTTCATTAGCTTTTTTACCTATAGTTGCTTCGGTAATTATTAAAGGTTGTTTTTGAGTAGCAGATTTTGGTGTAACAGCGGTAACTGTTTTTTTCTTTCCCTCTTTTATTGCCCTTTTTTCTTTTTTATCTACTTTAGGTCTATTTGCTTTTTCTGTTTTTTCAAAATCAACCAATTTTTTCAAAAAAACTATTTTTTTTCCGTCAGGTGTTTCTCCGATTACCCTTTTCTTGGAAAAATCAGGCTTTTCCTTTAATACCAGAATTCCTCCGTTTACAAAATAAACCTTGTAAATCCCTGCAAACAGATTAAAAGAAAATATTAACAACAAAACCGCTAAAACCTTTTTCATAACACCCTCCTGCTTTTAATTTTATCCTTTAACAATTTTATCACTAAAAGGCCTTGAATAGCTTTTAATTTAATAAATTTGATTTTTATCACTTAAAACTTATAATTAGAGTATGAGGTGCCCGTACTGTAGAGAAAACAAAGATAAAGTTATTGATTCAAGAGAGATAAACGAGGGAAAGGTTGTAAGAAGGCGAAGGGAATGCCTGAATTGCGGAAAGAGGTTTACAACTTATGAAAGGGTTGAAGAAAACCCGTTAAGGGTTATTAAAAGAGACGGGCGTATAGAAAGTTTTAACAGGGAGAAACTTTTAAACGGCATATTAAAGGC
>WFPG01000314.1 GCA_015487755.1 Acidobacteriota bacterium | reverse complement strand
GTTAAAATTCTTTTGTTATGAAAAAGGCTATCTTTATGGACAGGGACGGGACATTATCCCGCGAAGTGGGCTATGTAAACCATATTTCAAGGTTTGAGTTGTATCCCTTTACCCCTGAAGCGATAAAACTTATAAACCAAAGCGATTACCTTGCTATCTGCGTAACAAACCAGGCAGGGGTTGCAAGGGGGTACTTTGAGGAAAGCCTTGTTAAAGAAGTGCATAAAAAAATGCAAAATGATTTAAAAAAACACGGTGCATACCTTGACGATATATTTTACTGCCCTCATCACCCTACGGCGGGAGGCAACCCTGATTTTACAGTTGAATGCGATTGCAGAAAACCTAAGCCCGGTATGTTGCTTGAAGCGGCAAAAAAGCATAATATAGACTTAACAAAATCTTTTGTTATAGGGGATAAGATTAGCGATGTTCAACTTGCTAAAAATGTCGGGGCAAAAGGGATTATGGTTATGACAGGGTACGGCAGAGGGGAGTACGAGTACCAGAGGCAAAACTGGGATATTTTCCCCGATTATATTGCAGAAAACATATTAGAGGCTGTTAAATGGATACTTCAAAATTCTTAAAAGCAATTGAAGATTTTAAAAGGGTTAAGCTTTTAGTTATAGGCGATATTGTTTTAGACGAGTTTCAGTATACGGAGATAAAGAGAATTTCAAGGGAAGCCCCTGTCTTTATATGCTCTTTCCTTTATTCCGATTATTACCCCGGCTGCGGCGGAAATACGGTTTTAAATGTGAAAAGTTTAGGGGGCAACCCTTTCCCCGTTTCAGTGCTTGGGAAAGACCCAGACGGCAAGACAATTGTTGAGGCTTTTAAAAAGTTAGGTATAGACACCTCTTTTATAAGGTTTTCAAAAAAGGTTAAAACAAATAAAAAAACGAGAATACTTGCAGGCGGGGTGCACAGGGCAAAACAGCACATGTTAAGGGTTGATGTTGAAAATGAAATGCCTTCTTTATCATTTAACCAAAAATTGAAGGATTTAATTAAGTCCTGCGACGGGGTTATTGTAAGCGATTACGGATACAACACTGTTTCCTTGAGAACGGGAAATGCAATAATCAGGTATGCTAAAGAATCAGGTAAGCCTGTTTTTGTTGATTCAAGGTATAACCTGAAAGGGTTTAAAAACGCCGATTTTATTACCCCCAATGAAGAGGAAGCGGGAGAAGTTTTAGGGGAAAAGCTTGTTGAAAGCGGAAGTGAATTGCTGAAACAGTTGAAGAGGTTGCTTAAACTCACTTCAGCAAAGGGGGTTTTGCTTACAAGGGGAAGCAAGGGAATGATTGTTTATTTAAAGGGCAATGATTTTTACACCTCAATTGGGATATACGGGAATGACGAGCCTGTTGATGTTTCGGGGGCCGGAGACAGCGTAATTTCCGCCTTTGCCCTTTCTGTTTGCTCCAATTTAACCCCTGCAGAAAGCGCAATTGTTTCAACCGTTGCGGGGGGAATTTCGGTTATGCACAAGGGGACTTATTCGGTGAAATTTGAAGAATTGAAAAAGGTGTTTGAAGATGGGAAAGATTTACCCGAGAGAACAACTTTCAAAGATAGTTGAGGGATTGAAAAAACAGGGAAAGACAATAGGCTTTGCAAACGGGTGCTTTGACCTGCTCCATGTGGGGCATATCCGTTATTTAAAAGATGCAAAGGCAAACTGCGATATTCTCATTGTCGCATTGAATACTGACGAATCAGTAAAAAGGCTAAAAGGGGAAGGAAGGCCGAGAACCCCTTTAAATGAGAGGCTTGAGATAATGGAGCCTATTGAGTTTATTGATTACCTCACCTATTTCGGAGAGGACACTGTTGAGCAAACTTTAAGGATAATAAAGCCTGACATTCAATTTAAGGGAACAGATTACACTGTTGAAACAGTGCCTGAAAGAAGGGTTATGGAAGAGTTAGGGGGAAGGGTAATGATAGTCGGAGACCCGAAAGACCATTCAACAACCGAGATTCTTGAAAGGATAAAAAATGAAGAAGGATAAACTTATTGTTGTTGCCACACCTTTAGAGGCTGAGTTTGTTGTTCAGGGGTTTAACTGTAATTTTGAAAAGGTTAAGGTTGCAAGCGGGGTTGCCTTTTTCCCGAAGTCGGAAGAAAAGTGTGCGGTTTTAACAACGGGAATAGGCAAAACAAACAGTGCAATTGTTTTAACCCACTTTTTCAACAATTTTTTTGTACCTGAAGAGGTGATAAATACGGGAATTTGCGGTGCATTTCCCGGGGAAGGGATATCAATAGGCCACATAGCGGTTGCCGAAAGCGAACTTTACGGAGACGAAGGGGTTGAGGCTGATAAATTTTACACCCTTGAAGACATCGGCTTTCCCTCATTGATAAAGGAAAACAACATGTACTTTAATGAATTTCCCATACCTCACGCAAAATCTGTAAGGCTTAAACTTTTGAAAAAGACAAAACTCTCGGTTTACGGCGGGAGATTTATAACAGTTTCAACAACAACATCAAACCCTGATTTGGAGATAAAGAGAAAAGAACTGTTTAACCCTCTATGCGAATCTATGGAAGGGGCTGCCGTCTGCCATACCTGTTGCGCCTTTGATGTTAAATTCACCGAAATCAGGGGAGTGTCAAATTTTGTGGGAAGTTACCGAAAAGAGGGCTGGCAGATTGAAAGGGCAATGCAATTAGCCGCAGGCTGCGTCTACGCCTACCTTGAAGAATAAAATTTTTTGATTTTCGTCAAAAAAAGTATATTTTTTTAAAAATTTTTTTGGTTGATTTTCTCATCTATATTATAT
>WFPG01000313.1 GCA_015487755.1 Acidobacteriota bacterium | reverse complement strand
TCCTTATAGGATGGGCGTTAAGGGATAGTTTTAACGATTTACAAAAAAAAGTAGAAATTGAAGGGCTTTTGTTTAACCTAATCTTTCTATTTGCTTTCATTATGCTTAAATACTTAAGCCTCATACCTATTTTAGGTGTGGTATTCTCTTTTCTCTTTAGTTTACTTTTATGGCTTTACATAATTTTAATAATTATTGTTATGGTTATTAAACACAATGAGTTAGACAGAGAACTTCCGTTTATCTCTTTTTACGCCGAAAGGTTAAAGGACAAGTAGTATGTATTGCCCAAATTGCGGAGCAAAATTGCCTGACAAAAAGTCAAAATATTGCCCGGCATGCGGTTCACCAATAATATTGCAAAAGAAAAGCAGTGCCGTTATTGACGCTATTATACTTGGAAGTATTATAGTTTTGTTTATATTTGCCGTTATTAAAATAAGCCAACTGGTAACAGATTACAGGTTAGGTAAAATTAAAGAAACAACAGTCTCTTTGAAAAACAAAACAACCGATTCAACAAAAACAAAAAATGCCCCTGAAGTGAGAGCCCCTCAAGCACCGGGGCGTTCATCAATTAGAGAGATAAAAAATCCGAAAAGGGTACTAATCGAAAAGATTCGAAATGCTTTAAAAGGCGTAAATCATGAAATATCTATCAATTACAATAGGATATTGAACGGATATGAGGTTGATGTGTCAATTTACAAAAACAAAACTTTTACATTAAACGAGTATCTCAATATTTTTGCAAATATTCTCGCCATATGCTACGGGGACAATAAAACCAATGTAAAATTTGCGGTATGCAAAGTTAAAGAAAATGACAAAATAAGGTTATCTGTTGCTTTGGGAGCGGAAGCAGCCTCTAAAGTACCGCTCTATACATGGGATATTTTCGGAAGAAACGGCATGGCCCTTGTTCGCTGGATTGAGAAACATCAAACGCAGCCCTCTGTGGGAAAAATTTCCATGTGCAGATATTTTAACAACCTTTAAAAAATCAAAAAGAATCTCTTGAAAAATAATTGGAACTGTCAAGGTGGCCTAAAACCGAATCAACTTGTTCTCCGTCCACAAGAAAAAAAACCTTTTTATACTCCGGGGAAATATCAAGCACGGTTTTCACCACTGCTTCTAAAAACAACTCTTCTCCTTGCACTCCCCCGATTGCAGGGTTTTCATTATTTTTATGCAAATCAATATAAACCTTGTCACCGTAAACAAAAACATCCTTAAACTCTATATTTGCCGGGACTGAAGGCTTCAGGTTGGATACAGGGCCTAATTTCAGGCTTCTTAAAACCTGCTTAATCATTGAGGTTTTCTCTTTTAAATCAAACACCTGCCTCTTTTCAACCTTTAATTCTTCCGTATTTGGGTTAACAAAATAGAGGTTTATTATTCTGAACTTCAATTTTTCTGTCTCATCAGGCTTTATTTCGTCAGATAGTTTTTTATTCTCTTTTTGTTCGGTAGAAACACCGGCATCAGATTTCAGGTTTTCAGGCCTTTTACCATTGCATGACACAAGAAAAATCAAGCAAATTGACAATAGAAAAAAAACAAAAACTTTATTCTTCATTCTCTGTTTCCGTTAAGTCTTTCATTCTCAATTCATAGTAAATTCTGTATCTGTCAACACTATTCGCCAGCACTTTTACCACCTTATCCTGATACCGCTCGGATTTCAATTTTGTTTCCTCAACAGGGTTAGACAAAAAACCTACTTCAACAAGGACACCGGGCATATCAAGGCCTTTGAGAACAACTAAAGGCGCCTGTTTTACCCCTCTGTCTCTAATCCCCATTAAATTGTTTAGCCCTTCCTGAATGTATTCTCCGAATTTTTCACTGTCTTTTATGTATTCCCTTTGAGCCATATCCCACAGAATAAAAGAAACTGGCGAGCCTTGATTCTGGTTTTTGTCTTTATTGCTTTTACCAGATTTAATCTCCCTGTTCTCAAATGCTACGGTGTCCGAAACCTGTTTGTACCCGTCAAGGCTTAATATATAGGTTTCCGCACCGCTTGCTTTTCTGTATGAAGCGTTAAGGTGTATGGATATAAACAAGTCTCCGTTGTTTGAATTTGCAATTCCCGTCCTGTCTTTCAAGGGGACATAAACATCTGTGTATCTTGTTAGAAC
The DNA here is from genome assembly GCA_015487755.1 of Acidobacteriota bacterium. Taxonomy (GTDB): domain Bacteria; phylum Acidobacteriota; class Holophagae; order Thermotomaculales; family Thermotomaculaceae; genus Thermotomaculum. The sequence goes on along the minus strand of WFPG01000313.1, from coordinate 3,108 downwards.
TACTTCGTACCCTCTCTTCTGCAACTCTTTAGCCAATTTGTAAGCAATTTTAAGGACTATGTCCTTTTCCATTACCCCGCTTTTACTCACCGCGCCTTTGTCTTCTCCGCCGTGGCCGGGGTCAATGATAATCTTTTTAATAGTATGCTTTGTTGCATTCAACTCTGTTGCAACCTTGTTTAAATTATCAACCTTGGGATTATAAAAATCTTTTGAGTAAAAATAAACCTTCAACTCGTCAAAGTTTCTGTCAAAGTATGCCGAAACCTTGTCTGTTTTCTCTTTTAATTGAAAATCTATCTCTGTCTGCCTCCCGACAAACTTTACATCAGATATAACAAAGAAGTTGCTTTCAAGGGAAATGAGTTTTTCCTTTTCAATATTAAACCTTGCGTTAACGGTTAAATATGCGTTTTTTTCAGTCTTTATCAAAGAGTACTTTATCTTTGCCGGGCATTTAAAAGTAAGAATTGCGTAAGGCTCTGTTTCTTTCAACTCAAAGTTTATCTTTACGGGCTTTTCCCTTCCCACAACAAAGGTGCCGGAGTTTTTGTCATACCCTATAACCTTGTTTATTAAAGTAGGAAGCCCTTTCACAAGAAAGTCATACCTGAAATAAACCTTCCCGTCTTTTAATAAAATATCAACAGGGATAATGATAGGCTCAGGGGGTTTGAAATCCGATTTTTCCTTTTCCTTTTCGTCAACATAAAGTCTGGTTGATTTTATTAAGAAATGCTTTAAATCAAGGGAAAACTCGTTATCGTCTATTGTTATTTTGTATTCGCTGTCTGAAATTTTCTGATAGTTAAGCCCGCTTTGTTTAAGGGGATTAAAAACAGATTCAAGGGTAAAATAGGGAATATCGTCCTGTATAATAAAATCAAGGTAGAAAATCTTTCCGTTTACGAGAAAAGCAAAGTTTTCAGGCCACCTACTCTCTTCCTGCATAGTTTGTTCTGTTTGGTTTTCCTGATTTTTTATTTCAGGCTGTTCGGTTTGAGAAAAAACAAAAAAACCGAATATTAAAAAATAAAACACCAACAAAACCTTTAAAACACCCTTTCCCATAACCTAACCGCCTAACTCTTTGTTTTTTCCTTATATCTCATTATACCATACTCCTTACCCCTCACCCTTTTATCCCTTTTGGAATGATTTAGAATTCCAGATTCTGAATTTTAAATTTTGGATTTTGAATTAAGGAAACATAGAAAAAAGTCCTCCAACATCATGAAAATTTCTTAAATCCAAAATTCAACACCCTAAATTTATAATTTAAAATTTCTCATTCAAAATTTATTTACTTAAACACCTCATTCAATGTTTTCAATGCGCAGAATTCACCGCACATACTGCATACATCTTCGTTTTGAGGTGCAATTTCTCCCCTCATCTTTCTTGCTGTTTCCTCGTCAATACACTCTTTAAACATTCCTTCCCAGTTTAACTCTTTTCTGTACTTGCTCATTCTGTAATCCCACTCTTTGGCACCGGGAATACCCTTTGCAATATCTGCCGCATGGGCAGCAATCTTGCTTGCGATAACACCTACCTTTACATCTTCAACAGTGGGAAGCCTTAAGTGCTCGGCAGGGGTAACATAACATAAAAAGTCCGCCCCGCTCATAGCGGCAACCGCTCCCCCTATTGCGGCGGTAATGTGATCATAACCGGGTGCGACATCGGTTACGATTGGGCCTAAAACATAGAAAGGTGCTCCGTTGCACAATGATTTCTGGATTTTCATATTTGTTTCAACCTGGTCTAAAGGTACATGCCCCGGGCCTTCAATCATAACCTGAACCCCGTTTTCAACTGCGTATTGCGCCAATTCCCCTAAAATAATCAACTCCTGAATCTGTGCCCTGTCTGTTGCATCCTCAATAGCGCCGGGCCTCATTCCGTCTCCGAGGCTTATTGTCATCTCATACTTTCTGCATATTTCAAGCAATCTGTCGTAATGCTCGTAAAGGGGGTTTTCCTTTTCATTTAAAACCATCCACTCAATTAAGAGAGAGCCTCCTCTTGAAACAACATCTGCAAGCCTGCCCTGTTTTCTCATTCTTTCAACAGATTCCATTGTAATCCCGCAGTGTACCGTTACAAAATCAACCCCGTCTTTTCCGTGCTGCTCTATTGCTTCAAATATATCGTCTGCAGTTAACTTCATTATTGTGCCTTTGTGTTTTCCGGCCTTTAAAAAAGCCTCATACACAGGCACAGTGCCAACAGGAACAGGGGAATTTTTTACAACCTGCAACCTTGTATCCCTTGCCTTGTCTCCCGTAGATAAATCCATTACAGCATCTGCACCGTATTTTACCGCTATTCTTAACTTTTCAAGTTCTTCTTCAATATCTTCATGGTCTTGTGAAGTCCCAATATTTGCGTTTACCTTAATTCTTAAACCCTTTCCGATAGCACAGGGCTTTTCAAGTGTTTTTAAGTTGTTATGCGGAACAACAATTGTGCCTTCCAGAATCCCGCTTACTATATGGTCAAGTTCAACATTTTCAAGTTCCGCAACCCTTTTTAAAACTTCAGGTATATTACCCTTTCTAAGTTGCTCAATTATACTCATAACCTACTCCTTTCTATCAACTAAACAAAGATATATTCGGAAAATTTAATTTTTCAAAGACAATTTGTTTTTTAAACCTATCTATTACATCGGGGGAAATCTCTTTCCCTAAAGATTCTACTAAAGATTTAACCTCTATCTCCACTTCCTCTTTTAACTCAATCAGCTCGCTGTTTAGAATATCAAAAATTCTTTTTGTTGCAAACTCTAAAATAGCGTCCATCTCCCTTTCCGCTTCTTCCAGAGTAATTTCTTCTGCCTTTTCTTTTAAAGCAGTTAACTTGCTTTCCACTTCAACACAAACTGTTTGAAGCGCTTTGTTAGATTGTTTAAGCATATCAATTAGTTCATCAATCCTTTGCTCAATGAATTCTTTCTCGCTTTCACCTGAAACAAGGTATGAGCCTGTCCCTTTCCTTTTATAATCCTGCCATATCTCTTCAATATCGTCTTTGATGTGGGTTAAGAAATGAATTCTATTTGTTTTCCTTTTTCTCTTTTTTTTCTTTTCAAAAAACCTGTCT
>WFPG01000312.1 GCA_015487755.1 Acidobacteriota bacterium | reverse complement strand
GTGTCTATCCTAAAAAAACACAAAAATCTATTGTCTTTGTTAAAACAAAACAAATATTTGAACGGGTTTTTAAAGGAAAAGTTAAACGAGTACGAAGAGTTTGGAATATTAGGTGAGAAAAAGCATAAAATTGAAACAGAAGAAAAATCGGATATTAGTGAAAAAGAGGTGGTGGAAGAGGAAGATAAAGAGACGGCGGAGATCAAAGAAAAATTGCTTGAACAGGCGGAGAAAGAAGGGATAAAGGTTGAGGAAAAATCTGAATTAGAAGTAGAGGAAAAAGAGCTTGAAGAAGAAAACCTTACCCTATACCAAAAACTTTTAAGAATGACTGTTGCCCAGAAGATTGATAGGGCTTTAAAAGGTACCAAAGAAGAGAGAACCTTGCTAATTAGAGATTCAAACAAAGTGGTTGCCATGGCGGTAATTCAGAGTCCGAAAATTACGGAGCAGGAAGTAGCCGCAATAGCCGGTATGAGAAATGTCCATAAGGATGTGCTGAGATATATAGGTTCTAATAGGCAATTTTTAAAGAAGTATAAGATAATACTTTCACTTGTGAAAAACCCGAAAACCCCTCCAGATATAGCATTAACCCTTTTAAACAGGCTTTCGGAACGAGACTTAAAATCACTTGTTAGGGACAGAGGTATATCAGAATTTGTCAGGCAAGCAGCCTCAAGGCTTTTAAAATCAAGAAAAAAGTAATATTATTTTATTGCAATGTATAATTTATTGTTTATAATTTAAATTAAGGTTGAGGTGAACAATGAATTACTACGATATTTTAGGTGTTTCTCGTAATGCTACAACAGAAGAAATTACGGCTGCTTTTAAAAAATTAGTTAGGGATTTGCATCCGGATAGATATAATAGCGAAGAAGAAAAAAGAGAGGCAGAGAAAAAATTTAAAGAGGTAACTCAAGCCTTCAATGTTTTGAAAGATCCTGTAAAGAGAAGAGAATACGATAAACAGTTACAGGAATCATCCTCCGGTGGTAGCAAGTCTGAATCCACTGTAAACAGCAACGATTTGTTTAAAAAAGGGCTTGTTTTTTATCGAAAAGGGGATTATGAGAATGCTGAAAGTTTTTTTCAGGGTGCTATAAACAGGGGAATGTCAACTGCTGACGCATATTTTCATCTTGCTTTATCACAGATGCATCTTCCAAGAAGAAATAAAAAAGTGGTGGAAAATCTTGAAAATGCAATAAGCCTTGATCCCTTAAATGCTAAATATAGGTTAGCTTTGGCCGATTTTTACCTTGAAAAAGGGGTTAAAACAAAAGCAATACATCATTACAAACGAGTTTTAAAATTAGAACCTAACAATAAAAGAGCAATAGAAGTTTTGCGTGGTTTTGGTATAATAAAACAAAAGAGTTTTTTTGAAAAACTGTTTGGTAATCTGTTTAAGAGAGGTTAGGATGAAATACAGTTTTTTTGGGTTAACGGATGTAGGGCAGAAAAGGTCTCATAATGAAGATGCTTTTCTTTTTGATGAATCTCATGGCCTTGCTATAGTAGCGGATGGCATGGGAGGGCATGCTGCCGGAGAAATTGCATCTGGGATTGCTGTTGAGGTGATTCATGAGTTTATTGAGACAATGGATAAAGAAGGGGAAGTAACCTGGCCTTTTGAATATAATAATGAGTTTTCTTTTGAGGCTAACCTATTAATAGCGGGAATTAACCTGGCCAATGACAAAATTCTTCAAAAAGTTGAAGAAAATAACAAATTAAAGGGAATGGGTACAACTGTTGTTGCCGGTCTTTTTAAAGGGGATAAGGTTACAATAGCGCATATAGGAGACAGCAGGGCTTATTATTTTAGAAACGGTGAATTAAATTTAATAACCGAAGACCATTCTTGGGTAAACGAGCAGTTAAAAAAAGGTATTATCAGTGAAGAGCAGGCAAGGGAACATCCCTTTAAAAATGTGGTTACACAGGCTCTTGGGAGCGGAGAGAAACTTCTTGTTGATATTGATGAGGTAAAAATTGAGCCGGAAGATATATTTTTGTTTTGCAGCGACGGTGTTAATTCAATGCTTTCATACGAAGAAATGCAAACTGTTTTTGAAGAAAATGGAAGTGATATAGAGAGCTTAGGGAGAAGATTGATAGAAAGAGCCAATCAAGCCGGAGGGGATGACAATATTACCGTTGTAATTGTGAGGGCTTATGAATAAATACAGATTTTACTTGACAAAAAGATATTTTTCTTTTATTGTAAATTCTAAATTGAGATAAAAAAAATATTAGGAAGGTGGGTTGTGTTATTTAAAAGAAAAAAACAATTAGTCGGGCTTGACATTGGTTCTTCTTTTGTAAAACTTGTAGAATTAAAAGATTTAGGTAAGGGGAAGAATTACCAACTTGTTAATGTTGGAGTTGAGCCTGTTCCGCCTCAAAGTATAGTTGACGGCGGAATAATGGACTCTTTTGCCGTGTCTGAAGCTGTGAGAAATTTATTTGAAAGGCTCAATGTTAAAAATCATAAGGTCGCTATTGCAGTGTCGGGCAACGGTGTAATTATTAAAAAAATCACTTTGCCTAAAATGAGTATGGAAGAACTGAACGACCAGATAAAATTTGAAGCGGAGCAATATATCCCTTTTGAAATTGATGAGGTAAATATTGATTACGAAGTAGTGGATTCAAGTGAAGAAGACCAGATGGATGTGGTTTTGGTTGCTGCTAAAAAGGATGTAATAAGTGATTATACTGCTGTAGTGGTACAAGCCGGGCTTGAACCTCTTGTGGTGGATGTGGCGGCTTTTGCCCTTCAAAACGCATATGAATATAATCATTTGATTGATCAGGATCTAATTACCGCACTTGTAAATATAGGTGCATCTTCAACAAATATAAATATTTTGCTTGGGAATAAATCATTGTTTTGGAGAGATCTCTCTGTGGGTGGCTCTCTTTATACCCAGAACATTCAGAAAGAGTTAGGCATAGATTTTGAGAGTGCAGAAAGCCTGAAAAAGGGAAACAGTGTTGAGGGAATTTCCTTTGACAGTGTTATACCGATAATTGATCAAACTTCACAGGAACTTATAGGTGAATTTTTGAAGACTTTTGAATTTTTTAAGGCAACTTCTCAATTTTCCACAATAGACAAAATTGTTCTTTCCGGAGGTACGGCTAAAACGCACGGGCTTGACAAAATGCTTGAAGATAAGTCCGGCG
>WFPG01000311.1 GCA_015487755.1 Acidobacteriota bacterium | reverse complement strand
TCTCCATGGGGTTTTCTTTTACCGAAACGCCGTCTATCTTTGCGTCTCCACCTGTCGGAGAAAGCATTGTTGACAGAATCCTTAAAGTCGTTGTCTTTCCCGCCCCGTTAGGCCCCAAAAGCCCGAAAATCTCTGAAGGGTATGCGTTAAAACTAATCCCCTTTAACGCCTCAACCTTCTTCTTTTTAGATTTAAAAACCTTTCTTAAATCCCTCACCTCAATCATACAAAACATTATACATCCCTAAATTCAAAAATGTTGCAAAAAAATTGTCATATTTATCACTTTAAAAAGCGGTTGCTTAAAATGTTTTTTTCTGATAACCTCTATTCACATGAAGGTGTATGCTATTATACCGTCAAGGTATGCGTCTACAAGGCTTCCAGGTAAACCTCTGTTAAAAATCAAGGGTAAAACTATCATACAAATGGTTTACGAACAGTGTAAAAAGGTTGATGTTTTACAGGGGGTAATTGTCGCAACAGACGATGAGAGGATTTTTGAAGAGGTTAAGTCTTTCGGCGGCGAATGTGTAATGACTTCTTCAAAGCATAAGTCTGGAACAGACAGGATAGCAGAGGTTGCGCAGAGTTTAGATGCAGATGTTATAGTGAATGTTCAGGGAGACGAGCCTTTAATTAAGCCTGAATCTATAAAAGCCTCAATCAAGCCTTTTTTTGAGAATAAAGAAATAGTTATGACCACTTTGAAAACGGGGATTAAGTCTCAAGAGGAGTTGTTTAACCCAAATGTGGTAAAGGTTGTATGCGATAGGGAAGGGTTTGCACTTTACTTTTCAAGGCTGCCGATTCCATATAAAAAGCATTCTGAAATGGGGTATCCCTATCCTTTAGAAAATGGGGAATATCAAAATTATTTTAAACACATAGGGTTGTATGCATACAGAAAGGATTTTTTGATAAAATTATCTAAGATGGAAATGACTTTCCTTGAAAAAACGGAAGGGCTGGAGCAGTTGAGGGTTCTTGAAAACGGATACAGGATTTTTGTTGTGGAAACAGAGTTTGACAATTTAGGTGTGGATACTATGGAAGATTATTTGAATTTGAAAAAAATAATGGGGGAATAGATGACAAAGTTTATTTTTGTTACAGGCGGGGTTTTATCTTCGCTGGGGAAAGGTATTGCCGCCGCTTCAATAGGTGCAATTTTAGAGAGTATGGGATATACGGTAAGTCTGCAGAAGTTTGACCCTTACCTGAATGTTGACCCTGGTACAATGAGCCCTTACCAGCACGGTGAGGTTTATGTTACTGACGACGGGGCTGAAACTGATTTAGATTTGGGGCATTATGAAAGGTTTACCTCTTCCCATTCAACTAAAGACCACAACCAGACTGCGGGAAAGATATACAACCTTGTTTTAACAAAGGAGAGGAAGGGGGTTTACCTCGGAAAAACTGTTCAGGTTATTCCCCATGTAACGGACGAGATTAAACTTTCAATAAAAAAGGTTGTTGACGGGGTTGATATTGCAATCTGTGAGATAGGGGGCACTGTCGGTGATATTGAGTCTCTGCCGTTTCTTGAAGCAATAAGGCAGTTCGGCCTTGAGCATGACCCTCAGGATGTGCTTTACATTCATTTAACCTATGTTCCTTACATAAAGACTGCAGGGGAGTTAAAGAGTAAACCTACCCAGCACAGTGTTAAGCAGTTAAGGGAGATTGGTATTCAGCCTAATATCATACTTGCAAGGACTGAAAGGGCTTTGCCTCAGTCTATAAAAGACAAGATTGCCCTTTTCTGCAATGTAAGGCATGAATGCGTTGTTGAGGCAAGGGATGTTGCAAACATTTACTTTGTCCCTTTGATGTTTGCGGAGCAGGGGCTTGATAAACTTATATGCATGCACTTGGGATTGAAAAAGTGTAAGCCGAATTTGAAGAAGTGGTATGAGTTAAAGGAGAGGATAGAAAACCCGAAAGACACGGTTAAGATTGGAATTGTCGGCAAATATACCGAATACAAAGACTCTTATAAATCCCTTATTGAGGCATTGCACCATGCAGGCTTTATAAACAGGCTTGATGTTCAACTTGAGTGGATTGATTCTTCAATGTTTGAAAAAGACGAGTCAAAACTTAAAATACTTGACAATGTTGACGGTGTTCTCGTTCCCGGCGGTTTCGGTTCAAGGGGAATTGAGGGAATGATAAAGGCGATAGGCTATGCAAGGGAGAATAAAATTCCGTTTTTCGGAATATGCCTCGGTATGCAGTTAACCTGTATTGAGTTTGCAAGGAATGTTGCAGGTTTAACAGACGCCAATTCAACAGAGTTTGACGAAGAGCCCCCTTACAAGATTATCTATAAATTAAGGGAACTTGTGGGGATTGAGGAGTTAGGGGGGAATATGAGGCTTGGAAGTTATCCCTGCGAGATTCAGACAAAAGACAGTTTTGTTTACAAAGCATACAAAAAAGAGGTAATACACGAAAGGCACAGGCACAGATACGAGTTTAATATGGAATTCAGGCCGTTATTGGAAGAAAAGGGCTTGAGGTTTACAGGCATATCACCTGACGGAAAGTTTGTTGAGGTTGTTGAGATTAAAAACCACCCGTGGTTTTTAGGCTGCCAGTTTCACCCTGAATTTAAGTCAAAGCCTTTAACCTCTCACCCTCTTTTCAGGGATTTTGTAAAAGCATCCTATGAAAACAGAAAGAAGAGGAGCAATAAAAAATGAGCGATGCCCTGTGGAATGAAATAAACTCTTCAGAAAACTTTTTTGTAATTGCAGGCCCCTGCGTTATTGAAGACAGGGAGACTGTTCTTTCAATTGCAACAAGGGTAAAGGGGATTGGAGAATTGTACAATATACCCGTTATCTTCAAAGCCTCTTTTGACAAGGCAAACAGGTCTTCAATAAACAGTTTTAGAGGCCCGGGATTAGAAAAAGGGCTTGAGATTTTGAAAGAGGTAAAAGAAGAAACAGGGCTTCCTGTTTTAACGGATATACACCTTCCGGAGCAGGCAGAGCCTGTTGCGGAAGTTTGCGATATAATTCAAATACCTGCTTTTTTGTGCAGGCAGACTGATTTGCTTGTGGCCGCGGGGGAAACAGGAAGGATTGTAAATGTTAAGAAAGGCCAGTTTTTAGCCCCGTGGGATATGGAGAATGTTGTAAAAAAGATAGAATCAACGGGAAACAATAAGATAATGCTTACAGAGAGGGGAACAAGTTTCGGATACAACAACCTTGTGGTTGATTTTAAGTCCTTCCCCATAATGGCATCTTTCGGCTATCCGGTTGTGTTTGATGTAACCCATTCGGTTCAATTGCCTGGCGGTTTGGGAGATAAAACAGGGGGACAGAGAGAGTTTATCCCTTTTCTTGCAAGGGCGGCCGCAGGTTGCGGTGCCGTTAACGGCTTTTTCTTTGAGGTTCACGAAGAGCCGGAAAGGTCAAAGTCTGATGCGGCAAATATATACCCTTTAAGTAAATTCGGTTCATTGCTTGATAGTATGCTAAAAATCTGGAGGGCTCAGATTGGAAATAATTGATATTGCAAAAAGGGTACTTGAAATAGAGGCAAAATCGGTTTTAGACCAGATTGATTCGTTAAATGAGGATTTTGTAAAGGCTATTGAGATTTTAAAAGAGACTAAGGGCAGGGTTGTAATTACAGGAATGGGCAAATCCGGGCTAATATGCAGAAAGATTGCGGCAACCATGGCTTCAACAGGGACGCCTGCAATTTTTGTCCACCCAGCCGAGGCCATACACGGCGATTTAGGAATGATTGTTGAAGGGGATTCGGTTATTGCCGTTTCTAATTCCGGTGAGACTGAAGAGATTGTAAGGCTTCTTGAATTTATTAAGAGGATAGGGGTGCCTATTATTGCCATAACCTCAAACAAAGAGTCAACCCTTGCTAAATACAGCGATGTTACAATTCATTTGAGAATTGAAAAAGAGGCTTGCCCTTTAGGGCTTGCGCCCACTTCCTCCACTACCGCAACCCTTGCAATAGGTGATGCAATTGCGATGGTGCTTTTGGAGATAAAACATTTTACACCTGAAGATTTTGCAGCAAGGCATCCGGGAGGGAAGTTAGGCAAAAAACTTTTAACCGTTGAGGCTTTAATGCATAAGGGCGAGGATATTCCCCTTGTCTATAATTCAACAAAGATGCAGGAAGTGATTTATGTTATGTCTTCCAAAAGGCTGGGCATTGCGGTTGTTGCCGAAGACAATACAAAAAAACTTGCAGGGGTTATATCAGACGGTGATTTAAGGAGATTGCTTGAAAAATACAACGGTAAGTTGCTTGAAAAGAGGGCTGAAGAGTGTATGACAAAAAATCCGAAAACTATTTCAAAAAATAATCTTGCCGTTGAAGCATTGAATAAACTTGAAAAGCATAAAATAACCGTTCTGGTTGTAACAGACAAAGAAAATAATATTGAAGGGGTAATACACTTACACGATTTATGGAAAACAAAGTTATTTTAAAGGCTAAAAAAGTTAAGGCTATATTTACCGATGTTGACGGTGTGCTCACAGACGGAAGCATGTACTATGCTGAAGGGATGAGCGAGCACTTTAAGGTTTTTTCCGTTTACGACGGGGTAGGGGTAAAGATTGCCGACTTATGCGATATACCGGTTTTCTTTGTCTCTGCTAAAAAGTCGTCTCTTTTGCATAAAAGGGCAAGGGAATTAAAGGTTAAAGAGTGCTTTGACGGTATAGAAAACAAACGAGAGACGGTGCTTGATATTGCAAAAAGGTATGGTTTTGAATTAAATGAGATAGCCTATATAGGTGATGACCTTGTGGATATTCAGGTTTTAAGGTTGGTGGGTTTTCCCGTGGCTGTAAAAAACGCCTTTGATGAAGTGAAAAAGCATGCAGTTTACATTACCAAAAGAAGAGGCGGTGAAGGTGCATTGAGAGAAGTGGTAGAATTTATAGTAAAAGCCAGGGGGGAATGGGGTAAGGTGCTTGATTTTTTTGGAGGTTTATAATGAAGCAACTTGATACAGTCCGTTATGCAATATGGATTATTCTTTTATTCTTTGTTTTGATTATGATTTTGTTAAACGCAAACCAGACTGTGGATTTCAGGTACTTTGTTTTTGATTCAACTGTTATTAAAAATATTCCCATGTTTGTTGTTATCTTTGTTTCATTCGGGTTAGGTTTGCTTGTAGGGTTGTTGTTTTCTTTTAAAGAGGTTTTGAAGTTTAAAAAGAAACTTAAGGAATCCGAAGGGGAACTTGATAAATTAAGAAAAGAGGTTGAAGCACATAGAAATAAAGAGGTTGAGGAATTTTTTGAAAAAAATGGGGAAAAATAAATGAGCATAATTATCCTTTTATCCATAATAATTATTCTCACAATACTGCTTTTTATAGTTGTTACAAGAGAGGAAACAAAGAATAAAAAAGATACTCAAGAGTGCTTTGATAAAACCGTAACCTTAATTTTAGATAAACTGCAAACCGGTGAATTGGAAGGCATAGAGGGTTTATTTAAGGAGATTTTAAACAGGGATAGTTCTAAAGTTGAGTTTTATGTAATTCTTGCAAACATTATAAGGGAAAGAGGCTATATATCGGAAGCGATTAACATTCACAAAAGTGTTCTTAAAAGGCATGATGTGCTTGAAAATAAAGTTTTGAAAGGCTGGGTTTTAGGAAACCTTGCTGAAGATTTTAGAAAAGGCGGAATGATTGACAGGGCTTTAAGGACATACAAAGACGCACTTGCTTTGCTTTCTGAAAAAGACGCTTCTTCTTTGAAATTAAAAAAAGAAAGTGATGACAAAGATACAACTGCTTTAATGTGGAAAAAAACTTTATTGAAAAGGTATATCCTTCTCTGCAAGCAGGTGGGGGATTATGAAAAACTGTTAAGCCTTATTGATATCTATTCTTCTGTAAAAGGGTTTGGGAATGAGGAAGAGTACAAAAGAGAAGTTGCCTTTGTTTACAATCAATTAGGGGAAGAAGAGTTTAAAAACGGAAACACCAAAAAGGCTATTGAATACTTTAAAAAAGGGTTGTCAATTTGCAGGGAATTGTATCCTGCCTATATTAACCTTGCAAAGATTTTTAAAGACACAAAAAAACAGAAGGCAATTCAGTTTATGGAGCAGTTAATTGAAGAGATTCCCTCAAAAGGGTTTCTTGTTTTGCCTTTGTTTAAGGAACTTGCCCCTGAAAAGTTTGAGAAAGTTTGCGAGGAGTTGTTAAGCACAAATGAAAACGACTGGAGAGTAAGGCTTGAATTAGGCAGGTATTTTATGGAAAAGGGGGAAAAGGGCAAAGGGCTTCTTGAATTAAAAAAATGCCTTGAACTTTCCCCTATGGTTTTAATTATTCATCAGGAAATCTGGAAGTACCTTTTGAAAAACCCAGACGATATAAATGTCTTTAAAGAATATGCAAACACATTAAACAAAGTGCTTGTATTTAACAACCCTTTTATCTGTTCAAAGTGCAATTACAAATCTTCCGAATTTCTATGGAAATGCCCTTATTGTCATGAATTTGATACCTTTGTGGAATTAAAAATATAAAGGAGTTTTTATGGGAAAAATAAAAGCGGTTATAACGGCGACTGGAAGTTATTTTCCTGAAAGGGTGGTTGATAACCATTATTTTGAAAGTTATCTTGATACATCAGACGAATGGATTACCACAAGAACGGGAATAAAAACAAGAAGGTTTCTTGAAGACGGCAAAGCCACCTCGGACATGGCCGTTGAGGCGGCAAAGGTAGTGCTTGAAAGAAGGGGGATAACTCCCGATGATATAGAGTGCATAATTGTATCAACTGTAACCCCTGATATGCACTTTCCTCAAACTGCCTGCCTTGTTCAGGACAAATTAGGGGCTAAAAATGCATGGGGCTTTGACTTGTCTGCCGCATGCTCAAGTTTTGTTTACGGATATGTAACAGCATGCTCTCTTGTTGAAACAGGCAGGTTTAAAAATGTTCTGCTGATTGGAGCAGATAAATGTTCCTCTTTTATGAACATGGAAGACAGAAACACCTGTGTTTTATTCGGGGACGGTGCAGGTGCTGTTTTGATTGAAGGGCAGGAGGGTTCCGAATACGGTTTTATAGACTGTGACCTTCACATTGACGGCTCGGGGGGCAAATACCTGTATATGCCTGCAGGGGGAAGTTTAAAGCCTGCCTCAATTGAAACTGTAAAAAATAAAGAGCATTATGTTTTTCAGGAAGGAAGAGAGGTTTTCAAAAGGGCTGTAGTGAAAATGCCTGAGGCTACAAAGGCTGTTCTGGAAAAAGCAGGGCTTACCGTTGAGGATATTGACTGGCTTGTTCCTCATCAGGCAAATATGAGGATTATAGAATCTGTTGCCAAAAGGCTGAAAATAGATAAAGAAAAGGTTATGATAAATATTCATAAATACGGAAATACCACTGCCGCAACAATACCTACATGCATTGACGAGTATTACACAGAAGGAAAACTTAAAAAGGGGCAGACGGTTGTAATTACCTCTTTCGGTGCAGGTTTTACTTGGGGAGCGGCATTGTTAAAGTGGGGAATTTGATTTAAGAGATTCTGAATTTTGGATTCTGGATTATGGATTAGAGATTTTGGATTTTGGATTGAGGAAGTTTTCCTTATTTAATTCAGAATTTATCATTCATAATCCAAAATTTTTCAAGAAAGGGTTTTTAAATGATTTACGGGGTTTCAACTCACCCTTTTGCATATGAGAGGTTAAAAGGGGAGCATTTAAATTTAATTGCAGACAGCGGGTTTGACACTATTGAGATTTTTGCAAACAGAATGCAGGTTGATTTTGATGATTCTGTCCAATTGCTTGAAATAGCCGACGCTGTTAGAAGGAACAACTTTATAGTAAATTCGGTGCACGCACCTTTTTACTTTGATTTAAAGGGGTTAAGAAACGGGGTTTTTGTTGATATTGCCTCTCAAGACGAGGATTTAAGGAAAAAATCGGTGGAAGAGGTAAAGTCTTCAATGGCTCTTGCCTCTTTGTTTGATGTTGATTACTATGTATTGCATTTTCCTTACAAAATAAACCGTGATTCAATGCTTAAAAGCCTTGAAGAGTTATTTAGATTTTCAGAGCACTTTCAAATCAAACTTTGCTTTGAGAACATTCCGGGAAGGGAAACTACTACAAAACACATTGTTGATTTTATGGAAAAAGAGTTGGTGCCTTTTGGCATATGCTTTGACATAGGACATTCTAACCTTAAAGGCAGTGTTTATTCAGATATTGAGAATTACGGGGTTTACTTTTATACAACTCACATTCACGACAATTTAGGGGATAGTGATTCCCATCTTTTACCGTTTGAGGGAAATATTGATTGGGAGAGGGTATTTTCCCTTTTTAAAAAGGTGGATTTTAAATGGGGAATGATGCTTGAAGTGAGAATGGGAGATAAGGATAATTATAAAAGTTTGTTAAATAAGGC
>WFPG01000310.1 GCA_015487755.1 Acidobacteriota bacterium | reverse complement strand
GGTAAAGTCATTGCCGTAAATCCCTATCATTTTAAAAGTGCTATTGAAAATTTAATTCATAACTCTATCAAGGTTCTTGAAAAGTCTGCACAGAAAGAAAAGAAAATAGGGCTTAATTTTATAAAAAAAGGTAAAAATATTGAAATTGTTGTTTGGGATAACGGGGACGGTATTAAAGAAGAAATAAAAAGCAATATTTTTGATACCTTTGTTTCTGGAGACGGTAAAGGGGTAGGTTTAGGCTTGAGTACGGTTAAAGAGTTTGTTGAATCAAATGGAGGCAATATCCGAATAGAAGTTGATAAAGAAGGATTAACAAAGTTTATTCTTACCTTGCCTTTTACCGGTAGAAAGTCCGGAGGGGAAAAATGAGGACGGTTATAGACTCTTCAAGAATGCGAGAGGCTGACAGAATAACTATTGAAATGCTTAATTCCAACGGCATAATCCTTATGGAGCATGCAGGCACTGCATGTGTCAGGGAGTTGAAAAAGGCATTCGGCAATAATTTGATTGATAAGAAAGCGCTCTGCGTTGTGGGCAAAGGAAACAACGGGGGTGACGCAATTGTTGTCGCAAGGCAATTGGTGTCAATGGGGGTTAATGTCAAAATTGTTCTCCTTGCAAAAGGAGAGGACTATAAGGGAGACGCAAAGTTTCAACTTGAGATTATAAGGAATTATCCCATTGAAGTTGAGGTAATAGACAAAGAAAGAGAAAACGGGATAGATGTTTTTAAAGATTTGTTAATTGATGCTGATATAGTTGTTGACGGAATATTCGGAACAGGCCTATCCAAGCCTGTCGAAGGTTTTTATAAAAGGGTGATAGACGCTATAAACAATGACTTTGACGGTTTTGTATTAAGTGTTGACATACCTTCAGGGTTATTTGCTGATAAAAGTGTTAATTCATTCCCTCACATTAAATCCGATTTAACCGTTACTTTCGGAAAGATAAAGCCATGCCATGTGCTTTATCCC
The DNA here is from genome assembly GCA_015487755.1 of Acidobacteriota bacterium. Classification (GTDB taxonomy): domain Bacteria; phylum Acidobacteriota; class Holophagae; order Thermotomaculales; family Thermotomaculaceae; genus Thermotomaculum. Next base: position 2,222 of record WFPG01000310.1, on the reverse strand, counting down.
GCCTGTAAATCATGTGGCAAAGTTGTGGAAGATTGGATAACAATCCCGCAGTTTGTCTTTCAAAAGGTAGGAGACTATTTTAAACTTGTTGAAAAAGAGGACATTCCCGTACTAAAAAAGGGGTTTCCCGAAAGCGCACACAAAGGCACCTTTGGTCATGCTGCAATCATATCAGGTGAGAGGGGAAAATTAGGTGCATCAATTCTTGCTTCATTTGCCGCTTTAAAAAGCGGTTGCGGGCTTTCAACTGTTTATATTGACCAGAGCGATTATCCCCTTGTTTCTTCTTTTTACCCTGAAGTTATGTTTTATCTTGCAAAAGTAAAATCAGATGAGGAATCTTTAAAAGATTTTTTAAAAGACAAATCTGCAGTTTTAATTGGGCAGGGTTTAGGAGTAGGGGATTATCAGAGAAGCATTGTAAAAAAGGTTTTCAACACCTTTGATAAGCATTTTGTTTTGGATGCGGATGTTTTTAAAAACTTCAATTTAGAGGAACTCTCAGAAATTTGCAAAGGTAAAAGCGTTGTTTTAACCCCTCACCCGGGAGAGATGGCGGCACTTACAGGCTATTCAACAAAAGAGATAAATGAAAACAGGATAGAAATAGCGAAAGAAGTAGCCGAAAAAACAGGGGCGGTTGTAGTTTTAAAAGGCTATCAAACAGTTGTTGCTTATAAAGATAAATTGTTTGTGAACAACACAGGAAGCAATGCATTAGGTACTGCAGGAAGCGGGGATGTTTTAGGCGGAGTGATAACTTCTCTGCTTTGTCAGGGATATTCAACTCTTGACGCAGTACTGTTAGGGGTTTCTGCTCATGGCCTTGCGGGGGAGATTGCTGAAAAAAATACAGGTAGGGAAGGTGTTGTTGCGGGGGATATAATTGAAACCATCTCGAAAGCGTTGAATTATGGTGTCTGATAAATTAAGGTTTATTACGAAAAGTGTTGAAGAAACCTATAAAATAGCAAAAGAAAAGATAGCCCCTTTATTAAAAGGGGGTGATATTTTGATTTTAGACGGTGATTTAGGCACCGGAAAAACAACCTTTACAAGGGGTTTTGTTGAATATTTCAATATTAACCCGAATTATGTTTCAAGCCCTACCTTTACCTTGATAAATGTTTACAAAGGCAATGAACTTTTTATTTATCATGTTGATTTTTACAGGATTTTAGAGGGAAATGATGTTTTCTTTGACGAGTTAATGGAAATGCAGGACAAAGGAATTACATTAATAGAGTGGGGAAGGAAATTTATTCAAGAGATTAAAGAGTATGTTGAAGGAAATATTTATATTCTGGAAATAAAGAGATTAGGGGAAACCGAAAGGGAGTTTATTTTTGAAAAATATACTGATAATTGACGATTCAAAACCTATAAGAGACTTTATTTACAACGAGGTTTCCTCTCTTGTATGTGACAGGTGTAAGATTTTTAAGGCAAAGAACGGACTTGAAGGGATAAAGTTAGCCGAAAAAGAAAAACCAGACATTGTTTTTATAGATGTTGTTATGCCTTTGTTAAACGGATACGCCACGGCAATAAGGCTTAAAAATATGAAAGGGCTGGAAAAATCCGTTTTAATTGCTATGACTTCAGAGTTTGACAGCGAGGTTGAAAAGAAAATGTTGACAGTTTGCCATGATTTTATTTCAAAGCCTATAAGTAGTGAAAAGTTAAAAAATATTGTAAATAAATATATGAAAAAAGAGGTTGTCAAGAAAAGGAAAAATATTGATATAGATTCCTTTGACGCTTTGACCAATGAAATAGTTCTTTCTTTGCAGGAAAAGGTAGAAGAATTAACAAAGGTAAACAAAGAACTTGAGCAAAAAAGCAGGACAATAAAAAGTTTGTATGTAGAGGCGGACAGGGCAAAACTCAAACTTGAAGCATTGATTAAATTCAGGCAAGATTTTCTTGATTTTATATTTCATGAAATAAAAGGCCCTCTTTCTTCAATTTTAGGCAATTCGGAACTTTTGCAGATGAAATATTTTGCCGAGTTAGGGTTTGAAGGAAATAGCCTTGTTGAAGAAGTGATTAAATCAAGTTTGAGAATAAAAAAACTTATGGACCAAATAGCAAGGTTTAACAACTTTGATTTTGAAATCAAGGGCAAAAGGTCGGTAAAGATTTTAAAGGCTGTTGACGAGGTTTTGTTGAGATATCAGGATTTTATTAAAGAAAAAAATTTAAAAGTTTCCCTTTTATGC
>WFPG01000309.1 GCA_015487755.1 Acidobacteriota bacterium | reverse complement strand
GTATGGGAATATCACTTTTTCTCTCCCTTAATGGGGGAAGAGAGATTTGAAAAACATTTATTCTGTAATAAAGGTCTTCCCTGAATCTGCCTTCTTTTACTTCTTTTTCAATATCCCTGTTTGTTGCACATATAATCCTTACATCTATCTCAATATCTTCTCTTCCGCCTAAACGCCTTATTTTAAAATCCTGTAAAACCCTTAAAAGTTTCGCCTGCATAGAAAGAGGCATTTCGCCTATTTCGTCAAGAAAAATAGTCCCTTTATGTGCCAATTCAAACATACCTGGTTTATCCCTATCAGCCCCTGTAAAAGCACCTCTATCATAGCCAAATAATTCTGATTCAAGCAAAGTTTCAGGCAAAGCGGCACAGTTTATTGAAAGAAATTTTCCCTCTTTTCTTCTACTGTTTAAATGAATTGCTTTGGCAACAAGTTCTTTTCCCGTTCCGCTCTCCCCTGTAATCAACACTGTCGCGTCTGTAGGCGCAACCTTTTTTACAAGGTTAATAACCTTTTTTATTTCCTTGCTTTCGCCTATTAAACCTATCTCCTTTACATCCTGAAACACCTGTGTTTTTAAAAGTATATTTTCTTTCTGCAAACTTCTAACTTTCAAAACCCTTTCAACAATCAAGCGTAATTCTTCAATGTTAAAAGGCTTTATAAGATAATCGCAGGCACCCATTCTCAATGCCTCAATAGCGGTATCCGTTGTGGCAAAAGCAGTCATCACAATAAAATCTGAATCTATACCCCTTTCCCTGCACCATTTTAAAAATTCTATGCCGCTCATATTAGGCAATTTTATATCGCAGATTATTATGTCGTAATCTTTTTTTTCAACATACTCCTGTGCCAATAAAGCGGAAGTTGCGGTATCAATCTCACAATTTAAAGAAGAGAGCGCCTTTTTGACTATAAAAAGCAAATTGTGTTCATCTTCAACAACAAGGATATTACTTTTCATAATCGCCCTCTTTTTTTAGAAGAAATACCCTGAAGGTTGATCCTTTCCCTTCCTCTGAATCAAAATCAATCTTTCCTTCCATCTCTTCTACAAAGGTTTTGGATAGTGCAAGCCCTATTCCTATCCCTTTTGAAAAGCCTGAATAATAAGGTTCAAATATCTTTGATTTTTCCAACTCTTTAATCCCTACCCCGAAATCCTCAACCTCAAAGACAACATATTTTCCCTGTTCATAAAGCCTTGCGATAATTTTTTTCTCATTAACATAATCTATCGCCTTCAAAGCATTCATCAACAGATTTAATAATACTTTTTTCAGCCTAACTGATTCAAAAAATGCTTCTGTTTCTTCTCCTATTTCTTCTATATATTCAAAATCAACTTGAGGGTCAAGGCGAGTTTTAAACTCTTCTATTACACTTCTAATCAGGGGAACAATAGCCCCGTACTCAGGGTTCTGGAAATCCTTTCTCGCAAACCTTAAAAAATCATTTATTTCCCCTGTTAGCCTGTTAATTTCATTCTCAACAACATCCACCAACTCTTTGTCAATCTTCTCGCCTTCTTTTAATAACTGTATAGCACCTTTTATAGTTGCAAGGGAATTTCTAAACTCATGGGCAAAAGAAGCGGAAAGTTCCCCCAATTCCGTCATTTTGTCTTTAAATTGGGCTCTTTTTTCCATTTGTTTTATTTCGGTTAAATCCTGAAATACAACCAGAAACCCGCTAAATTTGTTTTTGGAAAACAATTTTACAATACTTACACCGTAAAGCCTGTTTTTGATTTCAATTAAATACCTTTCAAGAAAGTCAAGTTTTTCAACAAAATCTTCCACAGGGAAAAGTTCTTTTAGATTGTTTCCTACAATTTCTTTTTCAGGGTATATTTTTTTCAGGTAATTTAATCCCTGAGGGTTAATATAGTTTATTCTTAATTCACTATCGGTTGTAATAATCCCGCTTGTAATAGTGTCAACAATTTTGTTTTTAAGCCTTGTTATCTCTTCTATCTCCCTCTCTTTTTCAATTAAAGCCTCTTTAAGCCTATTCGCCCTTTTGTTAATTCTAATTATAATGAGAGCAATGGCATAAATAGCAACAAAGTAAACCGCAACAGGGTATGAAATCAAGTAAAAGGTGGACAACTCGAACCCTCGAGTTTTAAAAAAATAAGTCAGGGTTATTGAAATCATAAAACCTATTATCGAAATTGTAGATAGAAAATAAAGTTGAACAGCCTCTATATAAAAACCTGCAAACACAATCAAAATCAGGTATAAGATGTGGAAATTGCTTTTTACACCCCCGGTAAAATATACAATAACCGAAATAAATACCGCATCTAAAATAAGGATAGGGAGCATTTTTGCACGCCATTTCTTTATAAGGTAATAAACAAGGTTGATTATGCCGTAACAAAGCAAAGAGACAGCAACCGGAACAATTCTCGCCCCTTTCGGGTCTTTAAAAGCTGTCTCTTATACACATCTC
>WFPG01000308.1 GCA_015487755.1 Acidobacteriota bacterium | reverse complement strand
GATTTCTTACGGCCTATTTTATCAAAAGTGAGGCGCAGACCTCGTAAATGAAAAATTGAGGCATAGACCTCGGAGATTAGGCCGCGGGGGGCTTGACTTTGTTTATAGCAACAACATTTATCCATACCCTTGTGCCGCTCGGGTAAGCAACCTTTACCCTGTTTCTTTTAACCTTTCTCACCACACACCTCTTGCCGTCTATAATGATAACATCTCCCGGCCTTATCCCTCTCGGTACACGGTAAACCCTGACGCCGCTTCTAACTACATAAGTAACTCTTACTCCCGGTGCCACATAGTGAACTCTTGCATGGCCTCTCACATGTGGAGCAGGCTCAACAATACAGGCAATCCCCAAACTTACCGTTAATGCCGCTAAAATCAGGAAAATTGAAAGTTTTTTCATATCATGCCTCCTTAAAAGTTTTTCACACAACATTATTAAAGCAAATAATATGCCTGATTTTTGCTTTTAGCCTTTAAAATCAAGGTTTTGTGATACAATACACATTATGAATAAGGGTATTGTAAAAAGCGGGGTTTTTATTTCAATAGGCACTTTGCTTTCAAGGCTATTGGGGTTGTTAAGGGAGATTGTAACCGCAACCTATTTCGGCGCAGGCTCGACATTTGATTCCTTTGTAGTAGCCTTTACAATCCCGAACCTTTTCAGAAGGGTGCTTGGGGAAGAGATGTTTGAAAGGGCTTTTATGCCCAGGTTTAAAAGGCTTAAAGAGCAGGGAAAAACAGCCTCTGCAAAAAGGTTTTTCTTGAAAATTGTATTTTTTACCTTCCTTGCGTCAATACTTGCGTGCTTTTTAATTTACCTGTTTATCCCTCATTTGATTCACTTTATAGCCCCTGGGTTAAGCGGAATTTCTTATAACTACGCCGTAAGTTTTGCATACAAACTTGTGCCTTTTTTGTTTTTGATATCCTTTGCAACCCTTTTAGGCGCTTTCCTTCTTTTTAACGGAAAGCCTTTTTTATATGCAATTGCCCCTGCTTTTATGAATGTGGGCACAATACTCTTTCTTGTGTTTTTCTACAAAAAGTTAGGAGAAGTTTCAATAGTTTACGCCTATCTTACAGGCGCTTTGCTTTTCCTTTTAATTCAGGTGCCATTTGTCTTTAAGGTTTACTTTTCTTTAAGGATAGAAGAAAAGAATATGGATGTGGCTGACGAAAATAGAGAGTTTAAATCTTCCCTGTTTGAAGGGGTTAAAATATTTTTTCTATCAATTGTTAACAAAAGCGTGGAGATAGTTGATAGGCTGGTGGCTTCCCTTGTGGGAAGCGGTGCAATCTCTTCTTTGTGGTACAGTTTCAGGATAATCCACCTTCCCTTTGCATTCTTTTCCCTTGCAATTTCAAGGGCGCTTGCACCTGAGTTTTCAAAACTTAAAGGGAATAAAGACAATGAAACCTTCGGGAACCTTATTGCAAAGGGACTGCTTATAAACATTGCCATTTTGCTTCCCGTTACAGTTTTTTTTCTTCTCTTTCCGAAAGAGGTAATTGCAATTTTTTACAAAAGGGGAAATTTCGGAACACACTCCCTTTTATTGACTTCAAAAGCGTTTTTTTACTATGCTCTTGTCTTGCTTCCTATGGGAATGCTTGCGGTTTTAGGCAGGGCATACTCTTCACTGGAGAACAACACCTATCCTTTAATAGCATCCGTTATAGGGGCTATTTTAAATATAATCCTTGATTTTGCCCTTTACAAAACAAGTTTAAAACAGGGGGGCATAGCCCTTGCCACGGCAATTTCAATGCTTGCACAGGTGGTAATTTTGTTTATTATGCTTTCAAAGTTTGATATTAAATTTAAAAGAAATGACTTTAGCGGTTTTTACGGCATATTGTTAGCACTAATTCCTTACACCATTTTCCTTTTTGTATTAAAATACTTTTTAAAGAGTTTGAACGGCTTTTCGTTTTACGCTTTGTTTATAGGGGCAGGCGGAGTATTATCCATACTTTACTTTGCGGGAGTGATATGGCATTTGAAAAAAAAGTTGCAAATTCAAAAATAAAAGTACTGCTAACAGGGGGCGGGACTGCGGGGCATGTTATTCCCTGTATAGCGGTTTACAATATTTTGAAAAAGCATTTTAAGGTTGAAGAATCCCTTTATTTAGGCTTGAAGGGAAAGGCTGAAGAGGTTATTGTCCCAAAACACGGCATAAAACTTGAGTTTATCAAGTCTTCCCCCTTTGCGGACAAGTCAGGATTTGAAAAACTGAAAGCAATATTTTCCCTTTCACTCGGGGTATTACAGTCTATGGGGAAGATTATAAAGTTTAAGCCTGATTTGATAATCGGAGCAGGGGGATATGTTTCCGCGCCTGTCATAGTTGCAGGCTTTTTACTCAAGCCTTTTTTAAAGCACAAGATAGTTTTAGACGAGCAAAACCTTGTGCCCGGGCTTTTGAACAAGGTGGCATCCCTTTTTGCGGATACGGTTTTTGTGAACTTTAAAGAGAGTTCCTACTTTATATGGAGCAATAAATGTGTTTACACAGGCTATCCTGTAAGAAGCCAGTACCTTGAAGGGTACAAAAAGGAAGACTTTAAGGAAAAATTAGGCATTCCTTCGGATAGAAAGGTTGTGCTTATAACCGGAGGCTCATTAGGCGCAAGGACAATAAACAGGCTTGTGGCACAGTCTGTTAATGAATTGGCAGGTTTTAAAAACACTTTATTTATCCACTCAATAGGCTTGAACACTTCCGAAAGTTACAACGCTTTTGAAGATACCCTGAACTTATTAAAAAAATCAGGGTTTAAAATAGAGGAAAAAGGGGAAGAAATAAGGCTTTACAAAAACGGGCAATTGTTTTACACAGGCAAAAGGTTTATTGACAAAATTTTTGATTACCAGAAAGCGGCGGATGTAATTGTTTCAAGGGCCGGGGCGGGAGCAATTTCTGAAATTTTAGCACTCGGCAAGCCTGCAATTTTAATCCCCAAAAGGGGCTTGCCGGGAGACCACCAGGAGTTAAACGCAATAGGGATTGCGGAAAAAGGCGGTTGCGAGGTTTTGTTTGAAAAGAGAAAGAACGGCAACGATTACATTGAGGGGCAAGAGTTTATCAGCCTTCTGAAAAGCCTGTTAAACAATAGTGAGAGAATGAATGAAATCTCTAAAAACGCAAAGTCTCTCTTTTACGAAAAAGGGGAAGAGGTTATTGTAGAAACAATTTACAGGCTTTTAACGGGGAAAGAGGACGAAATAAACTTTATAACAGGGGTATTTGAACCTCAATTTGTTAAGTTTCAAAGGTATTTTGACAATCTTGTAAGGTACCTTTATGCAATACCGAAAGAAGAAAGAGAGGCAAACCTTTACTCAAGGTTTTACAGAATAAAGATTGATGAGTACCTGCAATCTCAAAACTTTATGGTAGTTAACAAGGCAATTAAGTTGATAGGGGCTTTAAAAGTTGAAGAAAAGTACCCCTTTTTGTGGGATAACTTTTCAAACTTCAAAGGCTACTTAAAGAGAAACACCCTTATTGCTTTTAAAAATGCAGAAAAATTTTTCCCTCAATTTGAAACCGTAATTGAAAAAGGGATTGAAGATTCCTACTTTGAAGTGAGGAGAGAGGCTATCTCCCTTTTTATCCGCTTTTTCAGAGAGTTGTCCACAAATGAAAAAATAAAAGAGAAAATACTCAAAAACCTTGAAAAAAAGTTTGAGAGTTTTGAAGTAATTTGCGAAAGCATAAAAGCGTCTTCCCTTATCCTTGACGAAGACAATTTTGTTAAAATGAATAAAAAATTCTTAACCCATAAAAATGTGAGGATTAGAGAGGCTTTGCTTGATGCGGTAAGGATAGCGATAGACAGTTCAAGTTTATCGGATATTGAAAAATTACAGGTTTTTCTCAAAAAAATGCTTATAACCACTTCCGAGTTTAAGCCTGTTTACAGCGTAAGGGAGAAGTATTTTAAAACACTTAAAATATTAGAGGGGAAAAATGATTAAACTGATAATTGAACTGTGTCAGGCAAACGGAATAGACTTCGGTTTTTTCAGGCTTGCAAATTACATTACATTCAGGGCATTAATGGGGATGGTTTTTTCCCTTATGTTCTGCCTGATATACGGTTCGGATTTCATAGTTTTCCTTTACAAAAAGGGAATGAAAGACACTTCTGGAGAGGCAAGCGTAAGTTCATATTCAAAAAAAGGCACACCCACCGCCGGGGGCTTGTTGATAATAATTTCAACAGTGGTTTCCCTCTTTTTCTGGGGTGATTTAAGGAATACCTATGTGCTTGTCCTGTTAGCAGGCTTTTTATACACAGGCTTTGTGGGTTTTATAGACGACTTTCTAAAAGTCAGGTTTAAATCATCCCTTTCCGGGCTTTCCCAGATGGGCAAAACCTTAATGCTTTTTGCCTTTATAATCCCTTTTGCGATATTCTACCTTTCTTCTTTAAACCCTATGCCTGAAGGTTTAAAAACTTTAATTTACCTTCCCTTTTACAAAAACCCGGTAATGGCGCTTCCCGACATGATTTTCGGTATTTTTATTGTTTTTACAATGTTTTCAATAATAAATGCGGTAAACATTGTTGACGGAATGGACGGCTTGCTTGGGGGAACAAGTGTATTGGCAATAGGGGTGTACACTGTTTTTGCATATGTAATAGGCAATAAAATACTTGCCCAATACCTTTTATTTCCCTATATACCCGGCACGGAAGAGATTGTTATTTTCTGCTCAATACTCATAGGGGGCATAGTAGGGTTTTTATGGTTTAATACCTATCCTGCCGAAATCTTTATGGGGGATACAGGCTCCCTTGCAATAGGAAGCGTGATAGGAATGGTTGCCTTTTTCCTTAAACAGGAATTCTTGTTTTTAATAGTAGGCGGTTTATTTGTCTTTGAAATATTCACTTCCCTTTTACAGGAAAAGATAGGCTCAAGGTTGGGCAGGAGAATGCTTTACAGGGCACCCTACCACCACACTTTAACCCACAAAGGTATAGCCGAGCCAAAAGCAGTGGTAAGGCTGTGGCTGATTTCGGTAATCCTTGCTTTAATAGGCCTGTTGTCGTTGAAGATAAGGTAAAAGGAAATTTTAAAGCACAAAAATTAAAGCAGTGTTTGTAAAAAGACAAAGGAAGTTTAGCATTATTTTACCCTTGACAAAAAAGCTAATTATGGCAAACTTTAAAGCGACGGCATTTTTCTATTAAAAAGTGAGGTTTCCTCACTTTTTTTAGTTTTTGGAGATGGTTAAGGTATGGATTATTTAAAAAAAGTGGAAAAACTCGCTGAAAACATAATTGAAAACGAGGGAATGGAACTTGTCTTTGTTGAGTTTGTTCCCGAAGGCAAGAGATGGATTCTGCGAATTTACATAGATAAAGAGGGCGGAGTTACAATTAAAGACTGCCAGAAAATTAGCAATCAAATCAGTTATGAGTTGGATGTTGAAGATTTAATCCCCCACTCTTACACACTTGAAGTTTCCTCTCCCGGTATAGATAGAATTGTCGGGAAAAAGAGGGATTTTGAGAAATTTGCAGGAGAGAAAATAAAGGTGCAGTTAAAGGGAGATATAGGGGGCAGGAAAAAGGTAGAGGGAATTTTAAAAGGGGTGGATGAAAAGGATAATGTTGTAGTTGAAACAGACGACGGAGAGTTTAAAATCCCCCTTCCTCAAATAAAAAAAGCAAACCTGAAGAGAGAAATTAAATTCTAAATAAAAAAGAGAGAGGTAAACTATGCCGAGAAGAAGCAGTACACAACCTTCACCGAAGGACTTTATCAGCGCAATGCACCAGCTTGCGCACGACAAAAACATTGAGTATGAATTGATAATTGAGATGCTTAAAGAGGCAATGATATCTGCCGCCAAAAAGTATTTCAAAAACGACGGAGAGTTTGAAGTAGAGATTGACGAGGAAACGGGAGATATCAGGATTTTTGCCTTAAAAGAGGTGGTTGAAGAGGTTGAAGACCCGAAAACCCAGATTTCCCTTGAAGAGGCAAAAAATTACAAAGAAGATGCCGAAATCGGAGAGACTATCAGGATTGAGAAAGATAAAGACTCAATGGGCAGAATTGCGGCAAATGCGGCAAAACAGGTTATTATGTCAAAGATTAAAGACTTTGAAAGGTTTCATATCTACAACGAGTTTAAAGAGAGAATAGGAGAGGTTGTAAATGTCCCTGTTAGAAGGTTTGAAAGGGGCAATGTTGTGGTTGATTTAGGGAAAACCGAAGGTGTTATTAGAAGAGACCAGTTAATTCCCGGAGAAAGGTTTTCTGTGGGAGACAGGGTAAGGGCTGTAATAGTTGATGTTTCAAAAACCGGGGACTTGCAGGTTCAACTTTCAAGAACAGACCCCAGGCTGTTGATAAAACTATTTGAAATGGAAGTTCCCGAGGTTTACGAAGGAACGGTTATTATAAAAAACATAGTGAGAGAGCCGGGAGAAAGGTCAAAGGTTGCCGTTTACTCAACCGAGCCGGATATTGACCCTATAGGTGCATGCGTCGGTGTAGGAGGCTCGAGGATTAAGGCTATTTTAAGGGAATTAAAGGGCGAAAAGGTGGATATTATCAAGTATGAAGACGATATAGAAAGGTTTGCGGAAAATGCCCTTTCGCCGGCAAAACTTTTAAGGGTTTCAATAGCAGACAGGGAAAGCAAAAGGCTTGAGGTAATTGTTTCCGATGACCAGTATTCCCTTGCAATAGGCACTCACGGCCAGAATGTAAGGCTTGCAAGCAAACTTGTAGGCTGGACAATAGATGTTAAGAGAGAAGCGGACAAAAAGGAAGAGATTAAAAAGCAAATGGGCGGCGGAAGTGACGAAGAAGAGCATGATTTAAAAGAACTAAAAGGCATAGGCAAGAAAAAACTTGAAAAACTTGAAGAAGCGGGGTTTACTAAAATAAAGGATGTTGCCGACGCAACGGTTGAAGAGTTGTCAACAATTGAAGGAATCGGTAAAAAGTCCGCTGAACAATTGATAGAGCAGGCTAAAAAGGCACTACTCGGGGAGGGCAACTAATGGCTAAAAAAAGGGTGCATGAGTTAGCGAAGGAGTTAAATGTTTCCAATAAGGAGTTGATAGAGTTTTTAAACTCAAAGGGCTACGAAATTAAATCTCATATGAGTTCCGTGCCTGAAGAAAGCATGGACGACATTGTTAAGCACTTTAAAGGTAAAAAGCCTAAACCGAAAAAAGAAAGTGCAAAAAAAACACCTTCTAAAAAGAAAGCAAAAGAAAAGACGGTAAAAGCTGTCTCTTATACACATCTG
>WFPG01000307.1 GCA_015487755.1 Acidobacteriota bacterium | reverse complement strand
TTGATTTCCCGAGGAATAAGGACCTGGTGCCTGAAAAGTACAGGGACAGAAACAGAAAGCTTGCGGACCTTTACGGCATTAGAGGCTTTCCAACCTATGTTATTCTTGATTCAAACGGCAATGAATTGGGAAGGCTTGGGGCTTCAAGGGATGCAAGTGTAAGAAAGTTTCTCGGAGAACTGTTCAGGTTGATAAATAAATAAAATATGGAAAAACTCAAAGGAGACGCCTCTTCAAGGCAGTATTTCAGGGGTAAAAACTTTATTAAGGTTGTTTATCCCCCTGATATGAGGGAATCCTTTTACAATTATTTAAAGTGGTACAACATTTACAAAAAAAATAATTTACCTGTGCCTGAACTTTACGATGTGGATACCGTTAACCTTGAAATGCTTATTGAGGACTTAGGGGATGTTAACGGGGTTGATTATTTCAATTCTTTGAAACTTTCCATAAACAAAAAGAAATTTGTTGAAGAGGTTTACTCATATATTGAGATTATTCAATCTATTCCGGAAAAGGAAGAGGTTGAAGAGCCGCAATTAAGCCCTGAAAAAGAGTTGAATTTTTTTCTCTCACACTGTATGAGGTGTTTAATCCCAGAAAATTATGAGGGTTTCTTAAAGGATTTGATTGATTTTACCCTTGAGAACTTAAATAACATTCCTTTAAAACTTGCTCACAGGGATTACCACTTCAGGAATGTAATGGTTAAGAAAAAAAAGATTTACTTAATAGATTTTCAGGATACGCTTTTTGCTCCTGAATTTTACGATTCCGCCTCATTGATGTTTGACGCATATTTGAATTTAGGCAAGTTCAGGGAGATTGAAAAGAATTTGAATGATTTTTATTACAGAATTGTTGCATTGCAGAGAAACCTTAAAGCGCTTGGAACTTTTTGCTTTTTCGGGTTTAAAAAGGGTAAGGAGTGGTTTAAGGATTCAATTCCCAATGGAATGGCTTACATTTCCGAACACCTTGAGGTTTTAAAGCCAGAATTTGTAAATGAATGGGAAAGGTTGCAACAGGAATCCCTCAAAAATATTTAAAACTTTTTCTGTGAATAGGGGATAATCCGAATTTTTTAATCAACTCTTTGTGCTCTTTTGTGGGGTAACCTTTGTGTTTTTTAAAGTTGTATTGAGGGTATATTTTATCCATTTCAAGCATAAATAAATCCCTTGATACCTTTGCCATAATTGATGCCGCCGCTATTGTTTTGCACTTTAAATCTCCTTTAACAATTGTTTTTTGAGGGTAGGGTATGTCAATATTTCTGTTTCCGTCAATTAAAATTATTGAGTTTTCTAAAATATGGTTGTCAAACTCTTGCAAAGCCTCTTTCATTTTGTTTAAGGTTGCTTTTAATATGTTCATTTCGTCTATTTCAATGTTTGAGGCTGATTTTATTGAATACCTGAATTTGTGCTTAAGCCCTGAGTAGAGTTTTCCCCTCTTTTTTTCGTTTAACTTTTTTGAGTCTGTTAACTCTTTAAAGGTAAGAAGGCTTTTGTAATCCTTTAAGTCACAACAGAATGCGCACACAAAAACAGGGCCTGCAAGAGGCCCCCTTCCCGCTTCGTCTATGCCTATTATAAACCTGTATTTTTCAAAAAGTTTTAGTTCATTGCAATCCATTTTTAAAATCTGAATTTTGCCCCAACAGTTGCCAGTACTCCGTCAAAGGTTTTTGAGTCATACCCTAAAGCCTCTTGAGGCACATCTTCATCAACTGCAATGTATCTTACATCAAAGGTAATTGTTGAATAATCGCCCAGCATTACATCGACGCCTGCTCCAAGGTGCCCACCAAATTTGTGGGAAGTGAAATCTGTGTATTTATAGCCGTCTACCCAGTAATCATAGCCTGAAATATAGTATCCGCCGCCGCCGACAAGGTATGGTTGGACATTGGTGTTGGAATTTAAGTAAAGCAAAAGGCTTACCTGAAGGGCGTAAGTTGTTCTGTCAACTGCTGAAAAGTCGCTTGAATGGTAATCGCATGAAAACTCAATTGCAACTGGATTTGATACCCTGAATCCTAAGGTGAAGCCTAAGTTTGCGCTTCCTTCGTCTTCTATCCCGTCAATTTCCATGTAGCCGACTCTTACTCCGAAATAGCTGTATGATTCTTCTCTTTGGATGTCGGCAGAAAAACCCATTTGACTAAAAAACAACCCTAAAATAATTGTAAAAAGTGCTTTTTTCATATATCCCCCTAAAATTTTTCTCTCAATAAGCATACGGCTTACTGTTAGAAAATGTTATGAGTTAAATCACATTATTGAATAAAAGGGTTTTCTATTTTATACTCATCTATTAGTTCTGTGTAATCATCAAGCCAGTATGCTTCGGGGTTTCTTTTGAATATCATTGTTTTGCCTATATACTCAGGGTTTGCGGCCTGATGGTATTTCATAATTATATGATTTTCAGTTAAAGCAACAATCTCTATTTTTCCTGTAGCGTGAGACATTACAAATTTTATTCTCTTTGCAAGCCCCGAACAGTTCATTTTGGCCTGTTCAAATATTTTATAGCCTTCCTCAATCGGAACCGCATACGGTTTGTTTCCTGTTGTCGGCCTGCATTGAAACACATAGTAGGGAGTCAGCCCTGCGTTTACCGCTTTATTCCACAATTCTGAAAGTGCTTTGGGAGAATCGTTTATCCCCCTTAAAAGAGGCATCTGGGTAAGCATAACGCAGCCTGTTTCTATAAGTTTGTTTATTGCTTTTCTTGCTTGATGGGTAATCTCGTTTCCGTGGTCAAACTGGGCTACAATGTGAACTCTTTTGCCTTTTTTGTTTGTTTGTTTTAAAACTTCCAATAATTCCTCGTCTTTTGTAATTCTAAAAGGAAAGAATGCAGGTGCTTTTGTCCCTATTCTTATGTTTATTAGGTGTTCAATATCAGACAATTTAATTAAAATATCTTTTAGTCTTTTTGTTGAAAGTGTTAAGGGGTCTCCGCCTGTAAGCAATACATTTTGAATTTCTTGGTGTTCTCTTATATAGTCTATTGCAGGATCAACATCAATTAAAATTTCATTATCGTCGTCCATAAAAAGCCTTTTCCTGAAACAAAACCTGCAGTATCCGAAGCATGTTGGTCCTACAAGAAATAGTGCTGTCTGGGTATATTTATGTTGTAATCCGGGTGCTACAGTATAGGATTTTTCATAAGAGGGGTCTTTTGCTCCCCATTTTTCCAATTCTTCCTCTATGGGGATTATTAGCCTTCTGATAGGGTCATTGGGGTTTTCCCAGTCGATTAGAGATAGGTAGTATTCAGTTGCTCTGAAACCGAATACTTCGGTTATTTTCTCAATTTTTTTAATTTCTTCATCAGTAAGTTTCTGGATTTTTGAAATAGAAGTTGTATGTTGAGAGCTATCTTTTAATATTGATTTCATATTAACCTCCTTTCTGTAGAAAAAGACAATAAAACACTTTGTTAACGCCTAATGTTTTTTAGTTTTTAAATTTATAAAACTTTTTTATCTAAACTCTAAAAAGTGGGGCTATCTACCCTTTTTTTAAAGTATATCAAATTTTATTTGAAAGTCAAACAGCAGGCGGGCAACAGGTTATTCCCTGTAAAAACAACCTACAAGTCCGAAATAGATTTTGTCGCCGTTTTTTAATTTATATTTTTGTCCGCTTTTAAGTTTTTCTCCGTTTAGAAAAGTACCGTTAATTACCCCTATCTGTTCTTCAATGTATGTTCCGTTCCCTTCTCTTGTGAGTATTGCATGCTTCCTTGAAACTGTTTTTTGAGGGTCGTAAGGGCTTATATCTATATCGGGATATATTCCTATAATCGGGTCATACCTTCCGATTATTACCGTATTTGAGGTTAAAGGTATTTTCTCGTCAAAATCAATTAATTCAAGATAACCGTAATGGTCTAACTGAGTGGAGTCGAAAGAAAGTTGCTTTTGCTTTAAAAGAGTGTCAATCATTCTATTTGCGTCTTTCAATTTTTCGGAGAATTTTCTTATCATTCTTACGGCAATTTCCGCATTGTTTTTCAGTATTTTAATAAAGACAGGTTTTGAGATAACTATAACTTTAACAGGCTCAAGGGCAACGGCGTTTTCTGTTCTTTTATTTTCCCCTAAAACCGCCATTTCACCGAAAAAGTCTCCCTTGCCGAACTCACCTAATACAAATTCTTCTCCGTTTTCTGATTGTTTGTATAGTTTTACTTTGCCTTGATGGATTATAAACATTGTACTTGCATTGTCGTTTTCTTTGTAAATGTATTCATTCTTGTCAAATGTTACAATTAAGTTTTTAAAATCCAACTTGCTCCTCTCTCTAAAAAAGGGGGAGCATATGCTCCCCTTTTTTATTATTTAATTATTCTTTTCCAAGTTCTTGTGCTTCAACAACGGTTAATGCCGCCATATTAAGAATTTCTTTTAACTCGGCATGCTTTTGCAAGATATTAACTGATCTTGAAAGCCCTACTATTACGGGGCCAACTACCGTTGCATTGCCTAACCTTTGCAGTAATTTGTAAGCTATGTTTCCCGATTGTAAATCAGGGAATATAAGAACGTTTGCCCCGCCTTGAAGTTCGCTGAAAGGATAGTTGCTTTCTATAATATCAGGTACTACTGCTGTATCTGCTTGCATTTCACCATCGATCAGGATGTAAGGTGCCCTTTCTTTTACAATTTCTACCGCTTTTCTTACCTTTTCCGTTAGGGGGTGTTTAACACTGCCGAAATTTGAAAAGGAAAGCATAGCAACTTTCGGTTCTACATTAAAGTTTTTAGCGTATTCGGCAGTTAAGATTGCAGTTTCAGCAAGGTCTTCTGCAGTAGGCTCAATATTCATTGTTGTGTCTGCAAAGAACAAAAGTTTTCCTTTAATTATTACAACATATAAACCCGCTACCTTTTTAATTCCCTTTCTTTTTTCAATTATTTCAAGAGCAGGTTTAACTATGGTGGGGTAGTTATGAGTTAACCCGCCTAATAACCCGTCTGCCCTTCCCATTCTTACCATCATAGCGCCGAAATAGTGAGTATCAAGCATTCTTTTTTGAGCGTCAGAAGGTGTTACCCCTTTTCTTTTTCTTAAATCGTAATATTTTGCAACATATACAGGCAATTCCTCATCAGTTAAAGGGCATACAATTTCAACTTCATTTTCGTCAATATTATGCTCTTTCAGTTTTAATTTTAGGCTTTCCGGAGTGTGTGTAAGTAAAATAGGTTGAACAAGCCCTTCTTTTTTAAGCTCTTTGCATGCGGCAAGAATAAGTTCATTGTCGCCTTCAGGAAATACAATTTTCTTAGGATCTGTTTTAGCTTTGTCAAAGATAACCCACAGAAATTCTTTTGATTTATCAAGCAGTTTTTCCAGCCTCTTTCTATATTCGTTGAAATCTTTAATCGGTTTTCTTGCAACACCTGAATCCATTGCCGCTTTTGCAACAGCAGGGGCTACCCAGAAAAGGACTCTCGGGTCAAAAGGCTTTGGAATAATGTATTCTCTTCCAAATGAGAATTTTTGCCCGCCGTATGCTTTTGATACATAGTCGGGCACTTCTTCTTTTGCCAAAGCTGCGAGTGCTTTAACAGCGGCTATTTTCATTTCCTCGTTTATCTGTTTAGCCCTTACATCAAGAGCACCTCTGAAGATAAAAGGGAATCCAAGAACATTGTTAACCTGATTGGGGTAATCGCTTCTGCCAGTAGCCATTATGGCATCGTCTCTAACTTCGGCTACTTCTTCAGGAGTAATTTCAGGATCGGGGTTTGCCATAGCAAATATAATCGGGTTGGGAGCCATCTTTTTAACCATCTCTTTTGTAAGCATGCCCTTTACGGAAACGCCTATAAAAGCGTCTGCACCTTCTATTGCTTCATCAAGTGTCCTTAAAGGAGTATCTACGGCAAATCTTTCCTTGTATTTGTTCATTCTCTCCGTTCTGCCTTTGTATATAACACCTTTTGAATCGACCATTAAGATATTTTCCCTTTTAACTCCCATTGTGATAAATAGTTCCGCACAGGCTATTCCGGCTGCTCCCGCTCCGCAGAAAACACATTTAACTTCTTCAATTTTTCTGTTTGTTAATTCAAGGGCATTTAAAAAGGCAGCAGCTGAAATAATTGCAGTTCCGTGCTGGTCATCGTGAAAAACAGGGATATCTAATTCTTTTTTAAGAGTCTCTTCAATGTAAAAACAATCCGGTGCCTTGATATCTTCAAGGTTAATTCCGCCGAAAGTAGGTGCCAGCAATTTACAAACTTTTATAACATCGTCAGGGTTTTCTGAGTCCACTTCTATATCGTAAACATCAACATCGGCAAATCTCTTAAAAAGAACACCTTTCCCTTCCATAACAGGCTTTCCGGCTAACGCACCGATATTTCCCAATCCTAAAACCGCAGTTCCGTTTGAAACAACCGCTACTAAATTGCCTTTGTTTGTGTAATCGTAAACCTTTACAGGGTCTTTGTGGATTTCTCTGCAAGGCTCTGCTACACCGGGGGTATAAGCTAAAGATAAATCCTTAGAGGTTTCACATGGTTTACAAGGCACAACTTCTAATTTCCCAGTACGCTCCCTTGAATGATACCGTAATGCC
>WFPG01000306.1 GCA_015487755.1 Acidobacteriota bacterium | reverse complement strand
GTATGAAGGTGTTTTTTGAGTTTTTGCTTAAACTATTTAAAATCAATGAAAACGAAAGAAAAAAAATCGGATACTTTGAAGGCTTTTTCAGCATTGGGATAAACATAGTAATCTCTTTAATCAAACTGTTTTATGGACTGGCTTTGAATTCGGTCAGTTTAATCGCAGATGCGGTTCATTCAATCTCCGATGTTTTGTCTTCTATCGTTGTAATAATAGGCTTTAAACTATCCGACAAACCGGCAGACAAAGAGCACCCATTCGGCCACGGCAGAATTGACTTAATTGCAAGCGTAATTATTTCCACAATGCTTTTTGTGGTAGGATTCGAGTTTTTGAAAGACGCTGTTTTGAAAATCAAAAACCCGTCAATTGCAAACTCAACAAATGTTGAAATCATTATTATAGCCTCAACAATATTGCTAAAAGAACTTCTTGCACAATTCTCATTCTTTTTAGGGAAAAAAATCAACTCACCGTCTTTAATGGCGGAAGGTCACCACCACCGCTCCGACGCACTTTCCACAATAATAGTAATAATTTCTTTAATCGGAAGCAATTACGGATACAGATGGATTGACGGAGTGGCAGGCTTGATTGTTGCTATTTTCATTATGCATACCGCAATTGACCTTTTAAAAGAATCTGCAAACCCCTTAATAGGGAGTGCTCCTGAAAAAGAATTAATTGAAGATATAAAACAAACCGCACTATCCTACCCTGAAGTAATAGATGTTCACGATATAGTGGTGCACCAATTCGGGGAAAAGTGGCACATATCCCTTCACATTGAAGTGCCTCACACAATGACAATACTTGACGCCCATACCCTTGCAGACAGCATTGAAAGAAGAATTCAATCAAAGTATAAGGGAATGACTGTGGTTCACATAGACCCTGTAAATTCAGACCACCCCTACTTTAACAAAGTCAGGGGTTTTATAAAAAAACTCTCTGAAAAATACCCTGAATTAAAAACGGCACACGATATAAGGATTGTGGGAGACGAGAAAACATTCAACATTGTTTTTGACATAAACCTTGAAGAAACCCCAGAAAATTACGAGAGACTGAAAAAAATAAGAAAAGAAATCGGGGAACAGTTTAACGCAGGGGTTGTTGTAAATGTTGACCCTCCTTTAAGTTAGGTTGCCTTAACATTTAAAAGAGGCTTAATTCTGTCTAAAATTACTGCGGTAGGTTTTATTGCATTTTCAATAATTTCAGGGTTTTTGTACGCGTCAGGGGCTTCGTCTAAAGTTGACTTGCAAACAGAGGAAGAAACAATACCCTTCATCTGCTTTTTAAACACCTCAAGGGATAATCGCCTCTTTGCCTCTCTCCTTCCCATTACCCTGCCTGCCCCGTGAGGTGCGGAAAAGTTCCAGTCAGGATTTGACTTGCCTGTGCATATAAGCAAACCGTCTCTCATATTGAATGGGATAACCATTCTCTCCCCTTGATATGAGCGAATAGCCCCCTTCCTGATTATTAAATCATCCATATCTATGTAATTATGAATAGACTCAACAATATCAACAGGCTCTGTATTGAGTATTTCAAGAATAATCTCGGCAATTGTCATTCTGTTTAAGTGTGCATAACTTTGAGCAAAAAGCATATCAAAGATATAATTAAGCAGCAACTCCCCTTCAAGGTATTCAAGGCTTTTTTGAACCTTTATCCCCTTTTTCGCCGCATAGGATTTAGCAACTTTCTGGTGATACTTTGCAACGCATAAACCGAAATGCCTGCTTCCTGAATGAATTGTAAGCCAGATATCCCCGCTATTTACCGATTTTCCAATCTCAATAAAATGGTTGCCTCCCCCTAATGTGCCTATAGAGTTTACCGTCTTTTCAAAATCAATCCCAATCTGCTGCGACTTTTTCTCAAGCCAGGAAACAGAGTATGCGGAAGGCTTGTAATCCGTTTTACCTATAATCTTTTCAACCTTTCGCTTAACCTGTCCGAATTTTTTGTTCAACTCATTCCAGTCAAATGCCTTTTCAATATCAACCTTCGGCCTCTTATGAATTGCAAAGCCTGAAGGTATTCTTGACTTAATTGCGGAATCAATCTTTTCAAGTTTTAACTTTTGAGGCTTCCCTATGTTTATTGAAACCATTCCGCAGCCAATGTCAACCCCTATTGTATTTGGAATAACCTTATCAGTCATAGGCATTGTAAACCCTATAACAGAGCCTATCCCTGCATGGCAGTCAGGCATAATAACAATATCTTCGGTAAATGCGGGATGGTTTACAATTTCAGTAATCTGCCTTATTGTTTCATTTTCAACAAAATCTATCATAATTTTTGCACTTGAATACTTTCCCGGAATTACAATCATATTAACCTCACCGACAATATGATAACCTAATTAAACTTTTTCAAGAAATAGTGATTTAGTTCACTTGCAAAAAAACAT
>WFPG01000305.1 GCA_015487755.1 Acidobacteriota bacterium | reverse complement strand
GTATTAGAATAATAGTGAGAGAATAGAAGGTGAAATATGCAAAAAGACAAAGACAGCATAACATTGTTGCTTGACAACCTTGAAAGGGAAATTAAAAGGCTGAGGATTGAATACAACAGGGAACTTGCACATATGCCTGATGTAAACCTTGAATTTGCTGAGCAAAGAGTTAAAGAACTTATTAAAATGTTAAGAAAAATACCGTTTAAAAAGTATTCTCAAAAGTTCAGGTTTGAGAATTTGCTTGCAAGATACAATGTTCAGAAGATAAACTTCAATAGAATGAAAGATTTTCAGGAAAAGAAGTATGAACAGTTAAAAGAAAAGGGGTTAATAAAGGTGCCTTTAGTGGATGCAAAAGAGGAAAATAAATCTGTTGTATCCAACGGTAGGGAAGAAAAAGTAATAATTAACGATTTGATATCGGAAGAGAATAAACTAAAGAGACTTTATAACGAATATAAAAATAGGCTTGAAGCAAGGAATAAAAGTGTCAATATTCCTTATGAAGTTTTTAAGAAAAAGGTTTTTGACAGGTTTAAAATGATTAAAGAGAAGAACAAAAACGCAAAACTTCAACTCCGTATGGTGGAAGAAAACAATAATGTAAAAATAAAAACAAAGGTGGTGAAAGATGAGCAATAAGTATGTGGTAATAGGCGGGGTTGCGGCAGGAATGAGTGCCGCAAGCAGGATTAAAAAGGTAGAGCCCGGTGCGGAAGTAATTGTCTTTGAAAAAGGTGAGTTTATCTCATATGGGGCATGCAGTATGCCTTACTATATCTCAAACCCAGAAGGAGATTACAAAGACCTTATTGTTTTAACGGTTGAAGATGCTAAAAACAAAAGGGGAATTGATGTCAGGACAAACCACCTTGTTTTAGGGATTTCACCAAATGAGAAAAGGGTTTTTTACAAAGAGTTAATAAGCGGAAAAGAAAAATCTATTGATTATGACAGGTTGATAATTGCCACAGGTGCATCTCCTGTTAAGCCGCCGATTGCGGGGGTTGACAACGAAAATGTTTTCTCTTTACGAACCTTAAACGACGGCATTGCAATAAAAAAGTTTATAGAAGAGAATAAGCCTAAAAAGGCGGTAATAATTGGTGCAGGCTATATAGGCCTTGAAATGGCTGAAAGTTTCAAGGAATCAGGGCTTGATATTACAATTGTTGAAATGCTTGAAAAGCCGATGCCTAATTACAATGAAAAAATTGTAGATACAATTTTAAAAACCCTTGAGGAAAACGGTGTAAAGGCATACTTTAACACCACTGTTGAAAGGATTGAGGAAAATAAAGTAATAACAACAAACGGTGAGTTTGAAGCAGACATAGTCCTTCTTGCAACAGGGGTTAAGCCTAATTCAAAACTTGCCAAAGACGCAGGAATTGAATTAGGTGTAAACGGGGCAATTGCCGTTGACAGTAAAATGGAAACCTCAATCTCAGGTATATACGCTGCGGGAGACTGTGCGGAAAGCATTCATAGAATTACAAATAGAAAAACATATGTCCCCCTTGGAACAATTGCAAACAAACACGGAAGGGTTGCAGGTTTAAACGCTGCAAGGGAATTGGCAAGGTTTCCGGGAGCAATTAAAAGTGCCGAATTTAAACTCTTTGACAAAGAGGTTGCATCCTGCGGTTTAAGTTTAAAAGAGGCTATTAAGGAAGGGTTTGACCCTGTTGAAATATCCATAACCGCATCCTCTGCCGCACACGGGTATAAATTCAGGTATCCAATTCAGGTTGCAATGATTGGGGACAGAAAAACGGGGAAAATATTAGGTTGCCAGATGATAGGCAAAACAGGGGTTGCCCACAGAATAAACATAGTTGCAACAGCCATATTTAACGGCAACACGGTAAAAGAGTTCTCAATGTTTGATTTGGCTTATGCTCCTCCTTTTTCCCCTGTCTGGGATCCTGTCCTCATTGCGGCAAATGTTTTGTCAGGCAAGTTAAAGTAGCCTGTTCTTGTTTAACATTGACAGTGATTGCTTATTTTGATATGTTTTTTTTGTAAGAGATTAATTATTCAGGAGGGAAAATGAAAAAAATTCTGGTTGCAATAATTTCAATAGGTGTGTTAATTGCGGTAATGTCGACAACTGCTTGTAAGAAAGAAAAAGTAGTAAAAATAGGGGCAATAGTTCCCCTTTCAGGCGTGCTTGCTCCTATAGGTAAAGACATTCAGTGTGCTATTGAAATTGCAAAGATGCACCTTAATGCACAGGGTGGAATTAAGGGCAAAAAGGTTGAGGTTTTCTATGAAGACTCAATGGGCATGCCTGACAAAGGCAAAGAAGCGTATGAAAAACTTGTTAAACAGGATAAGGTTAGCGTAGTAGTAGGGCCCTGTGCAAGTGAAGTTGCCCTTGCAGTCGCTCCGTTGGCTGGGAAATACAAAGTGCCCTTTGTTTCTCCTACCGCATCAACACCGAAGTTAACCCAAAAAGGCAACGATTATACATTCAGGGTTTATCCATCCGATACAATTGAGGCTAAAAAATTAGCCGATGTAATGTTCAACAAAATGCTCATTAGGTCTATTGTTGTTGTTGCGGTTAAAAATGAATACGGATACGGTGTTTCAAACGAAATTTTAAGGATTGCAAGGAATACTGCCGACATGGATGTAAAAGATGTTATAAGGTATTCTCCTGATGCAATCTATGATGACTTTGTTGAAATTGCTAAAAAAATAAAGGAATTAAATCCTGAAGCAATTGTAATGTGCTCTTATCCAGATGATGCAAAAATGCTTTTGAAGGCTTTGAAAGAACAGGATGTTAAAGCATTTAAATTTGCATCTTCTTCTATAGGAAGGCCTGCTTTTATTAAGGAAGTGGGAGACCTTGCTGAAGGTTTAATTTATGCAAAAGCTCAGTTTGACCCCAAAAGCACCAGGGAAGATATTAAGAGGTTTGTTAAAGATTTTATAGACAGATGCGGCCATGAGCCTGATGTTTACGCTGCCCATGCTTATGACGCACTTATTATTGCGGCAAAAGCAAATGAAAAATCACCGAGGTCTGATGATGTTTTGAGAAGGTTGCAACAGACAAAAGGTTACAAAGGAATCGCCGGAGATGTTACATTTGACAGGTTCGGCGATGTTGTAAAATTCCCGAAGATTTTTGTTGTTAGAAAAGACAAGGACGGAAATATATTCTGCACCAGGATCACTGATGAAGACATCAACAAGATTAAGGATGCAATTTTAAATAGAAAGTAATTTCGTAATGATAAAAAATTAAGCCCCCGATTTCGGGGGCTTTTTTATTTAAGAATTTTTTCAATCAGTTCATTATGTATTAAGGAATTGGTTGCTACAATCTCTTTTCCGTATATTGAAAATTCATTTCCTGAGTAATCGGTTACCTTTCCCCCCGCCTCTTCCACAATAAGCACACCTGCCGCTGTATCCCACGGCTTTAGCCCTATTTCAAAGTATCCGTCAAGCCTTCCGCAGGCTATGTAGCATAGGTCAACAGCCGCCGCTCCCCCTCTTCTCAACCCCTGTCCGTTTAAAACTGCTTTTTTCATTTTATCAAGCAAATCGTCGACAACCTTTGCCCTGAAATAGGGTAGCCCGGTAACAAGTAATGATTTTTTTAACTCGGTAACCTTTGATACCCTTATTCTTTTTTCATTAAGAAAAGCGCCTTCTCCCTTTTTAGCGAAGAATGTTTCTTTTAAAAAGGGGATTTCCACCAATGTGGCAATAGTTTCCCCGTTTTTCTGTAATGCGCATGAAAAGGCAAAGAACGGGTAGCCGTGAGCAAAGTTTGTTGTCCCGTCTAAAGGGTCTATTACCCAGAGGTATTCGCTTTTTGTAATACTGTTTGTTTCCCCTGATTCTTCAGCCAGAATAGAGTCTTTTGGAAATTGTGAGAGAATTTTTTCGATAACCGTTTTTTCGCATTCTTTGTCCGCTTCTGTCAGAATATCCACACTTCCTTTGAATTGATAGTTTTCAATTTTGCCGTAGTAGTTCAATAAAATATTTGAGGCAATTCTTCCTATTTCTTTTAAAAGGCTTATTCTCTCTTCCATACGGTTTCTCCTTATGCTTTTTTATAGTATGTGAGATAGTTTCCTGTTTTGTAATTTACATACATTATTATAGGGTAAACAATGTTTAACAGT
>WFPG01000304.1 GCA_015487755.1 Acidobacteriota bacterium | reverse complement strand
ATGTACGAAGAGCCTTTGCCGAAAGAAAGCAAAAAAACAAAATTCAAGAAAAAGATTAAGGTAAAAGGGCAGCCCCTTCTGGCAATAATAATTGACGATTGCGGCCTCGGGCATATGGAATCCTTTGAAAAAGCATTAACAATACCCTACCCCATAACCTTTGCGGTATTGCCTTTCAGAACCTATTCAAAACGGTGTGCTTACCTTGCAAACGGCAAGGGATATAAAGTAATACTTCACATGCCTATGGAGCCTATAAGTTATCCCAAAGCAGACCCCGGCCCCGGCGCAATCTTTAAAACAGACAGAAAAAAAGAGATAATAGAAAAATTAAACAATGCATTTTCAAACATAGTGTTTGCGGAAGGTTTTAACAACCATATGGGCTCGGCTATAACCCAATCCCGCTTTGCTGTAAGGGTAATACTCTCCTATGCGGACAAGCACAAAAAATTCTTTATTGATTCAAGGACTACACCTCACACCGTTGTTGAAGAGGAAGCGCATAAAATGGGTATTAAAGTGCTTTCAAGGGATGTTTTTCTTGACAACATAGTGGATAAACCGCACATTACAAAACAACTAAAAGAGGCTGTTAAAAAAGCCTATGAGCACGGCTACGCCATTGCGATAGGGCACAATTACCCTACAACAATAGATGTGCTTGCGTCTGAGATGCCGAAACTTGACAAAAAGGTGAACTTTGTATTTGTCAGGGATTTATACTATGGAAAATATTAACAAGTTTAAAAAGATTCTTGAGAGTACAAATATAGGGATACTTGAAACCGATTTAAACGGGAAAATTACCTATATAAACAAAAAAGCAATGGAAATAATCGGGTTAAACTACCCTTTTGAAAAAGATATATATGTCTGGGAAATACTTAAAGAAGGAAAAAACGAGTTTTCAAAAATTGTAAAATTGATTGAAGAAAGAAAAAGCGGTATAGAAAGTTACGAGACTGAAATTGTTTGCGACGGAATGAAGTTTATGTGGGTGGATATTAGCGTATCCCCTTTTAAAGACAATGACTCTGAAGGCTTTCTCATATTTTTCAAAGATGTCACAAATAAAAAATTGCTTGAGGAAAAGGCAAAGGAAACAACCCTATATTTGAAAAACATTTTAAACGACTCTGCAGACGCAATTTTAGGAATTACCCTTGAAAACAAAATCTTTCTCTGGAACAAAGGAGCGGAAGAAATATACGGTTACAAAGAGGAAGAGGTTATAGGAAAACACATTGACATTCTCATACCTGAAAATTTAAAAAAACAAAATGAATCGGAAAAGATAATAAAAGAGGCCTTAAAAAAAGGGTTTCTTAAAAATTACATTACCGAAAGGAAAAGAAAAGACGGCAAAATTATAAAGGTAAACATTACAAGAACAGCAATAAGGGACAGCGAGGGAAGGATTTTCGGCTTTTCAGCCATAGTAAGGGATATAACTGAGCAGGAGAAAATCCAGCAAAAACTTATACAATCCGAAAGACTTTCAATAGTGGGAAGAATGGCTTCCCAGGTTGCCCACGAGATAAGAAACCCCCTTGCTTCAATCTCTTTAAACCTTGAACTTCTTGAAGAAGAGATAGAAGACATTGAACTACCAAATTCAAAAAAGGGAGAACTTACCTCTCTTATTAAAACAATAAACTCTGAAGTGTCCCACATAAACAATATTACAGATGACTACCTTTCATTTGTAAGAATGCCTGTATTAAAGAAAACAAAGCAAGACTTAAACAAGGTGGTGGAAGACATACACAACTCATTGAAAAACTTGCTTCTAACCGCAAGGATAAAATTCGTCCACCACAAAAACCCTCTTCCCAAAATCCCCATAGATTACAATCAAACGAGAAGGGCTATCTTGAATATTATCAAAAACGCAATTGAAGCAATAGGAAATGACGGGAAAATAGAGGTTTTCTCAAGAATTTACAGGGATAAAAAAACACTTTGCCTTTACATTAAAGACACAGGCTGCGGCATTCCCGAAGACAAACTTGAAAAGATATTTGAGCCTTTTTTCACCACAAAGATAACAGGCAGCGGGTTGGGAATGCACATAACATACCAGATTATGAAGGAGCACGGGGGAGAGATAAGGATAACCTCTGCAGAGGGAAAGGGCACAACTGTTGCCCTTTGCTTTCCAATGGAGGTGTGAATGTTAGCCTATTTAAAGATTCAAAACCTTGCAATAGCAGACGACATTTCACTTGAAATCCCCGAAGGATTTACCGTCTTAACCGGAGAAACAGGGGCGGGGAAATCCATAATAGTTGACGCAATAGGTTTGCTTTCAGGAGCAAGGGCTTACAGGGAATTGATAAGGACGGGAGAAGAAAAGGCTATTGTTGAAGGAATTTTTGAAAACATACCTCAACAGACAGTAAACCTGTTAAAAAAACTTGAAATTGAGGCTGAAAACTCTTTAACGGTAAAAAGAGTTATTTTAAAAAACGGGAAAAACAGAGTGTTTTTAAACAGCCAACTGACAACCCTTTCCCAGCTTGAAGAGATAGGGAAAACCCTTGTTGAAATCCACTCACAAAACGACCAGATACAACTTTTAAACACAGAAAACCACATCACTTACCTTGATACATTCGGGAAACACCAAAACTTGCTTGAAAAAGTTAAAAAGCAGTACCAGATTGTAATGGAAGAAAAGGAAAAACTTAAAAAATTGAGTATAAGCGAAAGAGAAAAAAACCAGAGAATTGATATGCTTAAATTTCAAATAACCGAAATAAAAGAAC
>WFPG01000303.1 GCA_015487755.1 Acidobacteriota bacterium | reverse complement strand
ATGTGTATAAGAGACAGGATTTTTATTTTAATGTTTTTGTGTTATAAAAAACAAATCAAGGGATAAGGAAAGTTAACTCAAATCCCTAAAAGAGGTGATAATGACATTGTTATTGCTTTTTATTGCGGCTATTATCGCAGGCATCTTTAATATTTCAGCCGCAGGCGGCTCTTTTGTAATGCTTCCCCTTTTAATCTTTTACGGCCTTCCCCCCACAGTTGCAAACGGCACAAACAGGATTTCCCTTCTTGTTCAAAACTGGCTTGGGGTTTATTCATTCAAAAAAAGGGATGTATGGGACTTGCAGACAAACATTAAACTTGTTATCCCCGCAGTTTTGGGAAGTATAATCGGCGCATACTACTCAAGCATTATGCCTGACAATGAGTTTAAAAAAATTATTTCAATTTTTATGATAGTTTTTGTCATTGTCTCCCTTTTCTCAAACAACAAAAAAAAGAAGTTTACATACAAGATTAAAAGTTATCCCGTTGTTTTCTTCATATTCCTTTTAATAGGCTTCTACGGGGGGTTTATTCAGGCAGGTGTGGGGTTGCTCTTAATTGCGGGTATTAAACTTGCCACAGGCTATGATTTAATTAAAACAAATGCGGTTAAAACATTCATAATTGCCACCTATACAATTGTGGCAATAGTAATCTTTGCATTAAAGGGAAAGATAGACTGGTATGTTGCCGCCGTCGTTGCCACAGGGCAGGGAATAGGCGGTTATTTAGGGGCAAAGTTGGCGGTTGAAAAAGGGGAAAAGTACATAAAGGCACTTATCTTAATTGCAATAACCTTAATGGCAATAAAACTTATGTTTCATTGATTAAGTTTTGTTGCTTCCCCCGATTTTTGAAGCCCTATTTTAAAAAGAATAGGGCCAATTATTAAATTTACCGCAATTATAGAGATTACTATCTCCTTTAAAATTGAACCTAAACCTTTAAATTCCTGCTCAATCAAAATAACCATACTTAAAGTTAAACCTGCATTGGTAATAAATGCCGTCCAAGCATACTTTCTAACCGAATCAACTGTTTTTGATATAGCCGCACCAAGGTAGGTTGAGCCGTAAACAAGCACAAGTTTCAAAACCACAAAAAGCAATACGGCAATCCAGTAAGATTTAAGAGAGGAAAAATTAAGCCCCGCCCCCGCTATTGAAAAAAAGATAACATAGACAGGCAAATGACTTCCCTCAATTGCGTCAATTAAAACAGAGCCCTGTTTTGAAAAATTTTGGACTACAAAGCCTGCCACCATGCACATAAACATATTTTCAAGCCCGGCAATTGAGGCAAATTTGTAAGACAAAAAAGATGCAAGAACAACGAAGATACCGATTTCTTTTGCAACATACTTAAAAAACACAATCATTAAGAATCCGAACACCACTCCCGCAATCCCTGAAATTAAAATATGGGAAAAAATAGACAGAAAAAACCCGGCTGATAATTCCACTCCGGTTAATGAATTTTTAGCAAAAGCAAAAATAACTGAAAACATTAGAAGTACAATAACATCTTTTATCATTGTTATGCCTAAAGCGATATCGGTAAAAGTGCCTTTTGCTTTGTACTCGTTAATTATAGCTATCATAGAAGCCGGTGACTTTGCCACCCCAAAAACTCCAAGAAACAAACTGAAAAAGATCATAGAAGACAAACTTAAGCCTTTAACTATTAACCCCGACTTCACTAAAGGATAAAAAATTAATGCCATACCTAAGAATATAAAGATAGATTGTGAAAAAGTGATATAGGCTATAGGGCGAAAATTCTTTTTTAAACTTTCAATTTTTAATTCGCCACCTGCAGAAATTGCAATAAAACTTAAAGCAATTGAGTTTATAAGTTCAAGAGTCTTAATATCGTTGTTTGATATGAAGTTAAAAACCTGAGGCCCGAAAACCATACCAGCCACCAGATAGCCTGTTAAAGAGGGCAATCCCAACTCATTGGCAACCATGCCTAAAAGCAGTGCCGAGATTATTAAAAATCCCAGTGAGAAGTACGGGGAAACAATGTCGGAAAGAGAAAACAAATCTTTCGCTTCTTTAAAATAATAAAAGCTAAAAGAAAAGACAATCAATACTGCAATAACCTTAACAATTTTAATTATTTTGCCCATAAATCCTCTTTAAAAATAGCATTGAGAAAACCTGTAAAAAAATGATAATTGCAAGAGCAATTGAAAATACCGCATCTCCCCTTTTGTGCCCCGACAAAAGCCAGAAGTCGGTTATCAATACCACCCCGAAAGCCCCGGGAGAAAGGTAAAGAACAAAGGTTTCCTTTTTAAAGATAAAGTAAAGGTATTTAACTAAAACAATTGCCACAGTCAGCATTAAAGCGGTTTTCAGTATCGGGATATTAAATTCAACCCCTGAAACAAAGCCTAAAAAGATTAAAAATATTGTGTAAAGTTGCTTCTCGTCTGAAATTAAAACATTAAAAAGTTCGTCCCCCTTTTTACAGTAATTTGCAAGGTAAAACCCTAAAAAGAACATTGTAAGGAAAGGAGAGACCCCTTTTATAT
>WFPG01000302.1 GCA_015487755.1 Acidobacteriota bacterium | reverse complement strand
TGATTCTAACGGTAATTCTGTTTTAACAATGGATTACTCAATTCAGGGTTTTGGTTATAAGGAGATTAACCTTTATGGCGCTGAGTTTCCTTCGGCAACATCAGGAATTATTCACATAAGTAAAAACTACGATGTGGCATTTAAGGTAGCATACAAAAACAAAGACTATGGAGGAATTGCTGAATTCCCATTAACTTTCAAAGCCTCACCTATGCTTGCATTTAATTTCGGAACATACAATCACGACCTGACATGGAAAGGGCTGGCAGTTGCCAATACAAGTTCACAATCCACATCAATTACCTTCATAGGAATAGATGGAAACGGTCAAATTTTAGGCTCAATGCAGAAAGATATTAACCCTCATGGAAGAATTGCTTTTGTATTAAATTCAAGTAAAGGTTTTGGCGAAGGGTTTAACTGGCAGGATTGTGTAAGGGTTTACGCATCTTCCGCTGTCTCTCTTGCAGGGCTTGAAATTTCAGGAATACAAAATGACAAATTGTTATTTTCTCAGGCAGTACCGGTAAATGAACTCCCGTCTGGTTCAAGTGGCGGCACTTCATCCGGTGATTATATAGTTATTGCATGGAATGACCTTGGCATGCACTGTTATGACGATGATTTCTCAAAATTTTCCATTCTACCTCCTTACAATACTCTCTGGGCACAGATAATTAAAAGAGGTGCGACCCCTGAAATTGTGACCAGCGGGATAACCGTTGAGTATTCTTTTGAAAATAATACAACTTCACAGGGAAAAACAAATTTCTGGAATTATGCAGACAAACTCTTCGGAGTAAATCTATCTCCCGATACAGGGCTTAAAGGCAAAAAACTCTCGGGAACAATGGACAATGCCGGAGACCATTTTATTGCAGAAGGAATACCTCTTACACAATATAATGATGACGGCAGTGTTAACTACTATCAAACGGCAATTGTTACAGTAAAAGATGCTCAGGGAAAAATAATTGCGCAAACAAGGACTGTTGCCCCTGTTTCCAATGAAATGCATTGTTCAAACTGCCACCAGGACAACGGTGTTGAAGGAATTGCCACAGGAAATTACAGAACAAATATATTAACTTTACATGATAGAGAAGAAGGCACACATCTAATGGATAGCCAGCCTGTTTTATGCGCATCTTGCCATCCTTCAAATGCGCTGGGAACAACAGGCAATCAGGAAAGTCTTTCCCATGTTATTCACAGCAAGCACAAAGACAAAGTCCCGGCAGGTATTGACGGTTGTTACAACTGCCATCCCGGGCCAAATACTCAATGCCTAAGAGGGGTAATGTTTCAGAAAGGAATGCAATGCACCGATTGCCACGGCACAATGGCCGATGTTGCCAGCAAAACAAGAAACCCGTGGTTAGACGAACCTAATTGCGGGAACTGCCATGAATACGGGACAGATAACAATCAACTTTATAGAATGTCAAAAGGGCATGGGGGAGTTTACTGTGAAGCATGCCACGGCTCGCCTCATGCTATTCTTCCTTCCGGATTAGAAGCGGACAATCAACAAATAATGATGCTTCAAGGGGAAAAAGGACCTTTAAATAAATGTTCGGTATGCCATGCCGACGGCAGGACGGGAGACAACCCTCATGAAGCAAAGTATCACCCTGATGGGTGGAAAGACCAACATGGAGATTATGTAGAAAGCAACGGGTACACTTCGTGTGCAGAATGCCACGGACAGGATTACAGAGGGGGAACAAGCGGGGTTTCATGCTATCAATGTCATAACGGCCCTGACGGAGGAGATGACGACTAATAATAGTTTAAAATAGTGTAATTAAAAAGCGGGGTTTATTCCCCGCTTTTTTTTGTTTAGCCCCTACCCGTTTAATGTTAAATAATTTATAATTAAATCAAATAGGGATCAATAAGTATTAGGAGGGTGTGTATGAATTATCCTGTTTGGTTTTTGCCCGCAATAGGCGGAGGGACGCTTATCGCTTTTATTGCAATAGTGCATGTCTTTGTCTCTCACTTTGCGGTAGGCGGCGGGGCTTACCTTATAGCCCTTGAAAAAAAGGCTTACAAAGAAGAAAGTGAAGAGATGCTTTCAATTACAAAGCGGTTTGCAAAATTTTTCATACTTCTCACAATGGTTTTCGGCTCTATTACAGGGGTGGGAATATGGTTTATTACCGCTCTTGTTAATCCCGGGGGAATTTCTTTTTTAATTCACAACTTTGTTTTCGGCTGGGCTGCGGAATGGGTATTCTTCGTTCTTGAAATTATTGCGGCATTTGTTTATTACTACACATTCGGCAAAATGGATAGAAAAACTCACTTAAAAATAGGATGGATTTACTTTATCTCTGCATGGATGAGTTTGTTTCTTATTACGGGAATAATAGACTTTATGCTTACACCGGGAAAATGGCTACAACACCACTCATTCTGGCTCGGATTCTTTAATCCCTCATTCTTTCCTTCAGTTTTTTTCAGAACCTTTATGAGTTTCTTAATGGCAGGGGTTTTCGGTTTGTTTGTGCTTTCTTTTTATAAAAATAGTGAGGCAAAAGAAAAGTTTGTAAAGTACTCTTCTTTATGGGTAATAATCTCAATTGTTTTAATGGTTCCCTTTGCATTGTGGTATGTTTCTGTTCTTCCTGTTGAGGCAAAATCCCTTGTAATGGGAAAATCGCCTGAAATAGTAAGAACGACAAAAGTGATTATTACAAGTTCAATTATTGCATTTGTTTTAGGCTTGATTGTTTACCTTAAGCCTTCATTAAACAAGGCGTACATTGCTGCAATAATCTTCCTTGCGGGATTTTTCATTATAGGCTCTTTTGAATGGACAAGGGAAGCGGCAAGAAGGCCTTATGTAATAAACAAGGTTATGTATTCCAATATGATTTTTGAAAAAGATTTACCTAAATTGCAAAAAGAAGGTTTTTTGAAAAATGCCAAATGGGTTAGCGTAAGAAATATAACAGAAGAAAACAAAAGGCTTGCGGGGAAAGAGATATTTATACACCAATGCTACGCATGCCACACAATAGGCGGATTCAACAATGACATTAAAGAAAAGGCAAAATCAATGAGTTATACCGCCTTAACAAAGTACATAGAAAAGATACACAAGGTAAGGTACTTTATGCCGCCCTTTGCGGGAAATGAAGAGGAAGCAAAGGCTCTGGCCGCTTTTATTGCGGGGGATTTATTGGGAAAAGAGATAAAAGAAGTTGAAAAAGCAAAACTTGACGGTAAAACAATATTTGAAGATAATTGCTCTTCATGCCATGAGCCTGAAGAGTTTGAGGATTTAATTTCAGGATGGGATAAGGCAAAGATAAGAAAGGCACTTGATATGCTTGAAAAATTAAACCCGGAAATGCCGCCTTACAACGGGACACCTCAGGAAAAAGATACATTAACCGAATACCTCTTTAAACTTTCAGGGGGTGTAAAATGATTAACAACCTTATACCGAATCCAGATACAATACAGGTTTCATGGATATACTTCCAAATGCTCTTGCTTTTAACAACACCGATACACTTTCTTTTTATGAACGCAATGTTCGGCTCCGCAGGGATTGCGACCTACCTGCACTTTAAAGGGGGAGAAAAAGAGAAAAAACTTGCCCATCACATAGCAGTATTCCTTCCCCTTGTGATAGCCTTCGCGGTAAACTTCGGGGTTGCTCCCCTGTTGTTTGCGCAGGTTCTGTACGGCCAATTCCTATACACATCCTCTGTTTTAATGGCTGTGTTCTGGATTTCAATTATTGCAATTTTAATTGTCGGTTATTACCTTGCATATTACTACGATTTCAGTTTTGAAAAGTTAGGGAATGCTGGCAAGTGGGTGATTTTAATTGCATTTTTGCTTTTTATTGTAATTGCCTACTTCTTCACAAACAATATGCTTTTAATGACATTGCCTGAAAAATTCTCCGATTGGTTTAACAATATGGGCGGAACTATACTTGCCTCTTCAGATAAGGTTTTCCTTCCTAAATACCTTCACGACTTATTCGGGGCAATGGCAATAGGCGGTTTGTATGTTGCTTTAATCTCCCAGTTGAAAAGGGACAAAGACCCTGAACTTGCCGAATACGGAAAAGAGTTGGGGTTAAAGGTTTTCTTTTGGTTTACAATTATCAATATCCTTTTCGGTTTATGGCAATTGCTTGTAATCCCCTCAAACATTAGAACTGGGTTTTTAGGCGGAAACGGAATTCATAGTGTAATCTTTGTATTGGCTCTCCTGTTCATTATTCTGGCATTGGTTTTTGCATGGAAGAAGAATTTGAAAATGACGGCAACCTTCGGCATTTTAACTGTTTTCTTTATGTCATTTGTAAGGGATATTGTGAGAAGGGGATATTTAAGCCCATACTTCAAGCCTTCCGATTTAAAGGTTGTAAACGAATACTCTCCTTTTATCTTTTTCTTGATAGTTTTTGTAATAGGATTTTTTGTAGCATACTGGATGATTAAAAAGGCAATAGAGGCTTTCAATTAAAAAAGGGGGCTGAACGCCCCCTTAATTTTTTTATTAAACTCTCAAATTAGAAAACCTTTTCCCCTAAATACTCATCAAGGATTGAAACAAGTGTTTTGCTTGGCATCATTGCCTTTAAAACCTTGTCTTCGTCAGGGAAGTAATAACCGTCAATGTCAACAGGCTTTCCTTCAGCGTCTGCAATCTCTTTGATAATTGTGTCAATGCTTTCCTTCATTTTCTCCGCAAGTGGTTTGAAAGCCTCTTTCAATTCTTTGTCCTCATCCTGTTCCGCAAGTGCTTCAGCCCAGTAAAGCATAAAGTAAGCCTGTGAGCCTCTGTTGTCTAACTGGCCGACCTTTCTTCCCGGCCATTTTTCGTTTTCAAGGAGTTTTCCTACAGCCTTTTCAACAGCCTTCCCCATAACTCCCGCTTTTTTGTGGCCTTCTTTTTGAGCCATAAATTCAAGTGTTGCGCCTACGGCGTTAAACTCTGCGGTGGAATCCCATCTCAAGTGTCCCTGTGAAAGGAACTGGTCAACATGCTTTGGAGCAGAGCCGCCTGCGCCTGTTTCAAACAATCCTCCGCCTGCAAGAAGGGGAACAATTGAAAGAACCTTTGCACTTGTGCCTATCTCAATAATGGGGAATAAGTCTGTAAGGTAATCCCTTAAAACATTTCCTGTTACCGCAATTGTGTCTTTGCCTGCCCTGAACCTTTCAAGTGTATACTTCATTGCGTCAACAGGCCTTAAAATCTTAATCTCAAGCCCTTCTGTGTCGTAATCTTTAAGGTATTTTTCAACCTTTTTGATTAATTCCGCATCGTGAGCCCTGTTTTTGTCAAGCCAGAAAACAATTGGCATTCCTGTAACCTTTGCCCTGTGAACTGCGAGGCCAACCCAATCTTTAACGGCAATGTCTTTTGCCTGATATGCTCTCCATATATCGGATTTTTCAACCTTGTGCTCTGTTAAAACATTGCCTTCTTCGTCAACAATCCTTATAATTCCGTCATCAGGTGCAAGGAATGTTTTGTCGTGTGAGCCGTATTCTTCCGCCTTTTTAGCCATTAACCCTATATTTTGAACAGTGCCTATCTTTGTCCTGTCAAACTTGCCGTTTTTCTTGCAGTCTTCAACAATTTCCCTGTACATGGTTGCGTATGTTCTGTCGGGAATTAAAGCCTTTGTCTGCTTCAACTCTCCGTTTTTATCCCACATCTTGCCGCCTTCCCTGATAACGACAGGCATGGAAGCGTCAACAATTACAAGGTTGGGAGCGTGAAGGTTTGTAATTCCCTTGTCTGAATCAACCATTGCAAGGTCGGGGTTGTTTTTGTATGCTTCTTCAATTGCTTTCTTTATCTCTTCCTGTTTTTCTTCAGGGAGTTTCTCAATCTTTTTGTAAAGGTCAACAAGCCCGTTGTTTGGGTTCACGCCAATCTCTTTAAACTCTTTTTCATACTTTTCAAAAACATCTTTAAAGAATGTGGTAACAGCATGGCCGAATATAGGCGGGTCTGAAACCTTCATCATTGTTGCTTTAAGGTGTAATGAGAGAAGAAGATCTTTTTCTTTTGCGTCTTTTATCTCTTCTTCAAAATACTTTTTCAACTCTTTAACACTGATAAATGTTGAACTTAAAATCTCATCCTTTTCAAGAGAAAGTTTTTCTTTTAAAACCTTTACATTGCCGTTTTTGTCAACAAACTCAATCCTTACCGTCATGGGGCTGTCGGCTGTAAAGGATTTTTCGTTTTCAAAGAAATCACCCTTTTTCATGTGGGCAACATGGGCTTTTGAATCCTTTTCCCAGTCCTTTAAAGGCAACCCTGCCGCTTTCGGGTTCTTTTTAACATACTCTTTCAATGCTTTCGGTGCCCTTCTGTCTGAATTACCCTGCCTTAAAACAGGGTTAACTGCACTGCCTAAACATGTCGCATATCTTTCGTGAATCTTCTTTTCCTCTTCCGTTTGAGGCTCTTCTGGATAATCGGGAACTTTATATCCCTTCTTCTGCAACTCTTCAATTGCCGCTTTCAACTGAACAACTGATGCACTGATGTTCGGCAACTTAATAATCTTTGTGCCGGG
This sequence comes from Acidobacteriota bacterium, assembly GCA_015487755.1. Classification (GTDB taxonomy): domain Bacteria; phylum Acidobacteriota; class Holophagae; order Thermotomaculales; family Thermotomaculaceae; genus Thermotomaculum. Next base: position 2,955 of record WFPG01000302.1, on the reverse strand, counting down.
CTTTTCCACCAGTTCACCTAATTCAGCCAAATCGTCGGGAACCCTTTGAGATTCCTCAAGATAATCGGGAAATGTTGCAAGAATTCTTCCTGCAAGAGAGATGTCTTTTAAATCTACCTCAATACCGCCCTTTTTCAAAAACCCCCTGATAACCGGCAACAACGCAAATGTCGCAAGGTAAGGGGCTTCGTCTGTTTTTGTCCAGATAATTTTATTCACCTGTACCTCCTAATTTATTTTGTGGCGTTTTATTTTTTAATCAATACGCACTTAATTTTTCAATCCATATAATATTACTATAAAAATAATGGATAATGAACCGTTATTCACAAAATTAAAGGGATATTACTGTTAAATCTAATTAGCCTTTAACTTTTCAAAACTAAAACAACCACCTTTGAGGGATAAAGAGTTTCTCAAAGGTGTTTATGGCAAAGGTGTCTGTCATTCCCGCAATAAAATCAGCGACAATTCTATCTAAAGGCTCATTTCTCTTAAAATAAAACTTCGGTATTTGTTCAGAGTGCTTCATATAGTGTTCAAAGAGAAACTCAAGCACCCTTTCAGATTTAATAAATTCTTTTTTAACATTCTGGTTTGAGTAAATATTGTCGTACATATAGTCTTTAAAAATCAAGAACGCTTCCTTTATTTCAGGGGACATCCCGATTTCTTTGTATTCATTCTCAAGTGTAAAAGTGATAATGTCGTTTACAAGTGTGTTAATCCTCTCCCTTGTTGTCCTGCCTATCCTTTTTAAAACTATTTCAGGCAACTGGTTTTCCCTGACAACCTCAGCCCTTACAGCATCGTCAAAATCATGGTTTAAATAAGCAACCATATCTGAAATCCTTACAACCTTTGCCTCAAAGGTAGCAATATCAAGGCTTTTTCCTTCCAAATCCCCGCTTCTTCCCTTTGAATGCTTGCCAATTCCGTCAACAACTTCAAAGGTAAGGTTTAACCCTTCCCCCTTTTTTTCAAGGTATTTCACAACCCTTATGCTCTGTAAATAATGCTTAAACCCACCCTCAACAAGCCTGTCTAAAACACTTTCCCCAGCATGGCCGAAAGGAGTGTGGCCTAAGTCGTGGCCTAACGCAATTGCCTCGGTTAAGTCTTCATTCAGCCTTAAAGCCCTTGCTATAGTCCTTGCAATCTGGGACACCTCAAGTGTATGTGTTAGCCTTGTTCTGTAATGGTCTCCTACAGGGGCAAGAAAAACCTGAGTTTTGTGCTTCAGCCTTCTGAATGACTTTGAGTGAATAATCCTGTCCCTGTCCCTTTGAAAACAGGTTCTTATATTGCATTCTTTTTCAGGCCTTTCCCTGCCTTTGCTTTTACTTGAAAGGGTTGCAAAGGGGGAAAGTATTGATTTTTCAATCTCCTGATACTGCTCCCTTAATGTCTTTCCCATTTAAACAACCAACTCCCTCTCTTTTTTACCTGTTAGCCTTGAGACAACAATGCCTGCTATTAAGGAAAGAAAGAAACCGGGGATTAACTCGTATAATGCACTGCTTAAAGCGGGTACATTCTTCCAGATAATTACAACAACAGGCCCTACAATAAGGTTTGCAAGCGCTCCCCATTTATTAAACCTTTTATCATACAAAATCAGGAGAACAAGAGGCGAAAATGCGGCACCTAAAGCGCCCCATGCGTAAAGCACAAAGGTATAAATCACTTTAACATTTTCAAGTGCAATGATTAAAGCAATAAGAGTCATTGCAACAATTACAAGCCTTGTAATTACAACAAGTTTTTTTCTATCAATATCCTTTTTGGTAATTTTAAGCCATAAGTCATTTACAAGCGCTGTTGCGGCGTACATCAACTGTGAGTCGGCAGTTGACATAATTGCGGCGGTAATTGCCGAAAGCACAATGCCTGCAAGCACAGGGTGGAGGAATTGAGCGGTAAACTTCGGCAAAGCCTGTTCAGGGTCAGGAAGGTTAGGGAATATTGCCCTTGCGGCAATGCCTAAAGTAACCGAGCCGAATAGAACAAAGAATGCCCAGAGTGTGGCTATCAAACCGGCCCTTTTGCCTTCTTCCTCATCTTTAACAGTTATATACCTTACCACAACATGAGGCATGCCCTGATAACCGAGGCCTATTCCCAATTGCCCTAAAATAAAGCCTATACTGCCCCACAAAGTTGCTCCGTGTATTGTCCAGAAGGTGTCAATGTTTGCACTCTTCAAAGCAGCCATTATATTTGAGACCCCGCCTGCCTGAAAAACAGCGTAAATAGGTAATATTATTAGAATAAAAGCCATTAAAAAGCCCTGCAATGCGTCTGTCCAGCAAACTGCCGCATACCCGCCCATTAAAATGTATGCTCCGATTATTATGGCGCCTATCAGAACTCCTAATGTGTACTCATTTACAGTAAATGCATTTCCTACAAGATGCTGAAGAGAGTTAACCATGCTTTGAGGGATTATCTCCATGCCCTGAAAGGTCTTTCCCGCCCCTATAAACTGGGAAACAACATACGCTCCCATAAAAAATACAATTATCAAACTTCCGATAATTCTCAATATCTTTTTTCTATCTTCAAGGCTGTCTTCTATCATATCTGCCAGAGTAAGAGATTTAAGTTTTCCCGATAATCTTCTCACAGGAGCAATAACAAACAACCAGTTAACACCGAAACCAAGCACACATCCTATTGCAGCCCAGTAAGCAGCGAGCCCCATTTTATAGCCTAATCCCGACAATCCTAACATTACCCATGCACTTTCGGAAGATGCCGCCGCAGAGAGGGCCGTAACAATTGCACCAAGAGATTTACCAGCGGCAACAAAGTCTTCATAAGATTTCGAAAACTTTTTATCCCCTATATAGCCGATAATGAGTAATGCAATAAGATAAACAACAAAGGTTAAAAAAACTGCCCCGCCGTGAACCATATCTCCTCCGCAAAAATTTATTGATATTTTAATTTTAT
>WFPG01000301.1 GCA_015487755.1 Acidobacteriota bacterium | reverse complement strand
TCTCCTTTTTCTATAACCATAGTGGCATTAACAGGGGACTGTGTACCATCTTTTATTTCGATTTCAGGAGGTTTGTAGAAGTTAAAAATAACAAGAAATAACGAAAACAGTATAAGTATTATTAAAACAATTCTAATTCTCTTAATTTTATTCATCTAACCTTAAAATCTATTAAATTAAGCTGAAAGTATTCCCGGTTATTCCACCTTACTTTGTCAATGGTATATACTATATCCATAGATCCGAATTTCTCAATATACTTTGCCTGGTTTACCTTGTTGTAACCTATTACCACAAACTTATGAAGGCCGTCTGAAACATAAAACCTAATATGTTTGTCGCTTAATATGTCAACATCGCTTTCAACAATCACATCTTTTGTGAGAAAAATAGGTTGAGGGTTTCCAATTCCAAAGGGCTCAAGCATTCTTAAATGCCTGTAAAATTCCTCGTTAATCTGGGAAAGTTCAATCTCAAAATCAATGTTTACCCTGGGAACAAACAAGTCTTCAGGAAAATTTTCAAACAAATACCTGTTAATTCTCTCGTGCAACTCGGGGATATTTTCCGCTTTTAAAGTAATGCCTGCTGCCTGATGATGCCCACCGTAATTTTCAAGTAAATCCCTGCAAGTATCAAGTATCTCAATTATATTTATCCCTTCTATGCTTCTGATTGAACCGTACCCTATCCCGTCTTCTATACTAACAATCCCTACAGGCCTGTAATACTTTTTTTGAATCTTAGAAGCAACTATGCCAATAACCCCTCTATGCCAGTCCTCGCCTCTTAATAATAAAAATCTTTGTTTCATCAGACTTTCTTCATCCAAATCTGCATGAATAAGTTTTTCCAGTGTCTTTTCCAGTTTTTGCCTTTCATAGTTTTTTCTATTCATATAGTCAACATATTCTTTTATATTACCCCTGTTCTCAGGAGAAAAAAGTTCTATCGCAAAACTTGCGTCTCCCAACCTTCCAAGTGCATTAATTCTCGGAGCAATCTTATAACTGATATCAATGCATGCAAGATTTTTTTTGTCTATATGACAACTATTGAAAATAGCCTCTAATTCTTTAGTTTCTGTTTCCCTTATTGTTTTTAAACCCTCTTTTACTATAATCCTGTTTTCCCCTATTAAAGGGACAAGGTCTGCCACTGTGCCGATTGATACAAGTTTAATAATGAATTCTTCATCAAGGGGAACTTGAAAGTGTTTTTGCAAAGCCTGAACAAGTTTGTAAACAACCCCTACACCTGCAAGTGGCTCATTTTCAAACCCGCTTCCCTCAATTTTAGGGTTAATAATTGCCACAACATCGTCCGGCAATTCTTCGTCAGGCTCATGGTGATCAGTAATAATTACATCTATCCCCATATCGTGTATCTTTTTAATCTCTTCCTTTGCTTTAACCCCACAATCAACTGTAATAAGCAGAGAAAAAGGCTTTTCATGGTAAACCTTTTCCACTTTTTCAACCTTTACACCATATCCGTCTTGAAACCTGTTAGGTAGGGCATATCTAACTTTCCCGCCTAATTTTTCTAAAACATTTTTTAGAACAACAATTGAAGTAATTCCGTCAACATCGTAATCACCGTAAATTACTATCTCTTCCCCGTTTTTAATGGCGTTGTCAATTCTTAAAACAGCCTCTTTTACCCCTTTTAATTCTTCAGGGTTTCTGAAATTCTCTTTTGTACCGTGGAAAAAAATCTCCGCCTTCTCTACTGTGTCTATCCCTCTCATACAAAGAAGTTCCCCAATAAATTTTGGGATATTCAATCTTTCCACTATTTCATCCAGGTTTTCTCTATTACATTCCGTAAATTGCCATCTGTATTTCATGCGTTTACTTCCAAAAATTCCCCTATCTTTCTAAACCTCAAATACCTGTCATTTACTATTTCAGTTACAGACATAGAACTTAAAGATTCAAGGTTTTTTATCAGGTGCTTTTTTAAAGTTTTTGAGACTTTATCGTAATCAACATGAGCCCCTCCAACAGGCTCAGGGACTATCTCATCCACAATACCAAATTCTTTAAGATGATTTGCCGTAAATTTTAGAGCCTTTGCAGCTTCGTCAGCCTTTGCCGAATCCTTCCATAAAATTGAAGCACAACCTTCTGGTGAAATTACAGAATAAATAGAATACTCTAAAATTAACACCCTGTTTGCAACGGCAATACCTAAAGCTCCGCCGCTTCCCCCTTCTCCAATTATTACAGTTATTACAGGAACTCTAAGTTTAGACATCTCCCTCAAGTTTCTTGCAATAGCCTCAGCCTGCCCTCTTTCTTCGGCATCAATTCCTGGATATGCACCGGGAGTGTCAACGAAAGTAATTATAGGCTTTTGAAATTTTTCTGCTAATTTCATAATCCTTAAAGCCTTTCTATAGCCTTCAGGCTTGGGCATACCGAAGTTTCGGTAAATCTTTTCCTTTGTGTCCCTTCCCTTTTGTTGGCCTATAATACAAACAGGCATATCTTCAAGGTATGCAAACCCACCTACTATTGCCTTATCGTCACCAAAATTCCTGTCTCCGTGTATTTCCACAAAATCAGAGAATATTCTCTCAACATAATCAAGAAAATACGGCCTATTAGGATGCCTTGCCACAAGGGCAATCTGCCACTCGTCAAGATTTTTATATATTTTCTTTCTTAATTCCTCTATCTTTTCTTCAATTTCTTTTATCTCCTGCTCTTTCCCAAAAGTTTGAGCGGTTTCAAGTTTTTTGTGGTAATTAACCAATTCTTTTTCAAAAGGCAAAAAATATAACCCCATATCTACACCTCTGTTTTCAATCTTATTAGATTTTTACAAAAATATACTATTATGTCAACCTTTGATAGGGAAAAATGAGTTTTTAGTTAAAATTTATCTTGTTTATTTTCAATCAATTACCACATCTTTGGCAATGGCTTTAATTAAAGGCAACTCGTCAATTTCTCCAAACCTTATCAAGTTATC
>WFPG01000300.1 GCA_015487755.1 Acidobacteriota bacterium | reverse complement strand
TAGGGATTATAAATGAATTCTGAATTGAGGAAATTATCTTTGTTGATTTAAAAGAAGTTTTTCCGCATTTAATCAAGAATTTACAATCCAAAATTCCTAATCTCTAATCCCTAATTCTATTCAAAAGAAATACGGGCTTGCGAATAGCAATAATTGTTGGTTAAACCCCGATATTGTTAACCCTGTTAAGGGCTTGTCTGAAACAACCTCAACCCTGTCAACCGTGTCCTCTCCCAAATTTGAAAAGAAATCGTATAAAACACCTACCACCCTCTGGTTTGCAGGTATAAAAATTTGAGTTGTTTCAATCAAACTTCCGCTTCGGTATGCGTTTAAGGTTACGGTGGCTTCTTCTCCGTTGGGGTTCATTAAAGCAATTCCGTTCCAGTTTAATTTTTCGCTTTCTGTTTGAGGCATATTTAAGACAAGGTTATATGAGGTATTGGAAGAAAGTAAAAACTCGGCTATCCCCCCTTGTGTTGCCTTAAACCCCTGCCTGACCGCAACTCCGTTTTCCGTTTCCGCATAGCCGCAATCAGGGGAGAGGCTTTTAAAGTCGTTCAGGTTTAATATAACCTGCCCGTAAGGGGGGATTTGATAATCTTCAGAGTCAACTACTTTTTCCCCTTGAGAAAAAAGGGTAACTTTAACCGTTTTAACCTGTTCCGTCAGGTTGTCAAAAACAAGTATGTTTTGCCATGTATCCCATTCGTTTGCAATGTGTGGTATTAAATATTTCCCCGCCTCAGGCATGGACACTCCCTGAGTAAAAAGAAGGTTCAAGTTGCCATTGCCTGAAATAACTATGCCGTTTAAAAGCGTGTCCGCATTTGCTTCAATACGGGCAAGGGACGAATAATCTATATCCTGAAAGTATGTATTTACAACCCCTACCGATTTTCCGAGAGGGTTTAAGTTCAAATTTTCTTCCCCTATAACCGAACCGTCGGGAGAATACGCTTTCAAACTGACATTTGAGGGCAAGTTTTCAGTGTTTTGAAAGGCAATCCCTTCCCAGTTTAAAATATCAGAAGAATAAAGAGGCATTAAAAAGTTTATGTTTTTTCCTGAAACGCCAGATAAATTAAACTGGGCAATCCCCCCTTCTGTTTTTGATACAAAAAACTCCCTTGCGGACAGGCCTGAATCACACCTGATAAAGCCGCTGTCCCCTTCAAGGGGAACCCTTTTTTGCTCATAGGGGTTTAAATCCACATCAACTTTCCTGTAAAACCTGCCTTCTTTGTTTAAAAAAACTTCAGCCTTTTTGTAAAAGCCTGTAAGGTTATCAAACACAAGGTAACTTTCCCAGTATTCGCCGTTATCTATGTGAGGGATTAGAAATGTTTGCCTACCCGTTCCCTCAACCCCTAAAAAGATATTTTTGGTTATCTCAATAGGGTCTCCCATATTAATATTTAAGGTGAGTTTTAAGGTGTAATTTCCCGGCTCAAGCCCCGAAGTGTTCCAGAAACCTAATATACCGTTTTCAATAGGTGTTTCTTCAGATTGGACAACGGGAATCCAGTTGTCGGGGTTTTCAGAGGTTGCATAACTTAATGAGTATGAAGAAAACCTGACGGGAGATTGGTCACCATAGTAAAGATAAGCGGTGCCTCTCACAGGAATTATAGAGTTTACGCTTTCGGATACGGGAGTATTTATTAATGCGTCAACAATAAACCCGCTGTCATATGCCTTGGGGGTTTGGTCATGAATTGTGTTTGCAAGAAGTATTACCCCGTTGTCTCTTGCAACAATATCGCCTCCCAAAATTGCGGAATGAATAAAAACATCTATAGACTGCTCGTTTGCCACGGCATGGCTTAAAAGTGTGCTTAAAAGAAAAGAGGTTACAATTGAGGAATTGCTGAAAAAGTAGCCTCCCGTCCCGTCAATCATTGTTTTCCAGACTGTACATTTTGTCCCTGACAAAACCCCCAACTCCCCTATCACGGAATTCTCTACCTTTATCTCGTCTGCACCGTATTGGTAAACATTGAAAACGGTAACACTTGAATTTATGTACCTTAAAGTAATTCCGTCAACAGGAAGGGTGTAGTCTGTGAAGTACTGCTCATTGTTTAACCCTGTTATATCCCAGTAATCCCCTACATCCGCCATTATCCCGGTCGTCATTAAGTTCGAATCCCTAACAGTAACATTTGAGCCTTTCTTTACCATCATTCCCCAATTTATGTTGTCGCAATTGTCAACAACAAGCTTTATGGAAATATTGGTCATCCCTTCGGCAGTATCGGAAATTTCAAAGTAATCAACATGGCTTCCGTCGGGAAAAGAGAAGTCTGCAACAGCGCCGTCATTAAAAACAGGCCAAAACATAAAGGGGCCGGGACAATCTTTCAAAGTTAGAGAGGTGTTGTTGTCTATTACCCATTCAAGGGGGTTTGAGTTTGTAACATAAGCGGAAGCGTTTTCCAATAAAGCGGTTGTAACCCCGTTTTGGAAGACTGTATCGGAAACAGTCCAACTCCCGTTTGCAGCTATCCCTACATTCCAGTTGAAACCGTTTGAATTAACCGTGCTTGAAGAAAAAAACACCTTCCCGTTGCCGTAAATTGTCATGCCGTTGCTATAAGTAAATTGGCTGACTATTGTCAAAGTGCTGTTGTTCAATTTCAATGTTGAACTGTCAGCAACAAGTATATTCCCGTAGAGAATTATATTTGCGTTTTCAAAGTCAAGTTCCCCGCTGTTTACAACAACAATATTTCCGCTTATAATCTGCTCGCCCGATAATGTAACCTTTTCTTCAGGGTTTGAC
>WFPG01000299.1 GCA_015487755.1 Acidobacteriota bacterium | reverse complement strand
GTATTCACTATTAGAGTGTCAACACAAAGGGCAAGTTTTTCACAGGCTTCAATTAAAAGAAAGAAGTCCTCAAAAAGGGCATTTGCTATTAAAGGCAGAAAGGGGTTTAATTCAAGGTTTCCGTTTGATGCCCCTGTTTGAACAATATTGTGGTTTGCTTGAACCTTTATTGCACAGGATTGAACAAATTCCGGAATTACAGGGTTAACTTTTCCCGGCATTATGCTTGAGCCTGTCTGAACCTCTTTCAATTTAATTTGATTTACATGGGAAGAGGAAAGAAACCTTAAATCCCCGCTAATTTTAAAAAGGCTTGTTGCAAGCGAAGTTAAAATTCCGGAAACCTCAACATAAACATCTGCATTCTGGGTTGCGTCAATAAGGTTTTCAGCCCTTGCAATAGGCAGGTTTGTTATCTTTCTCAACTCTTCAATTACCATAAAAATGTATTTTTTCGGGGCGTTAAACCCTGTTCCAATTGCAGTGCCCCCTATGTTTACCTCTTTTAGCCTTTCAACAATTTTGAAAACCCTCCACCTGTCCCTGCTTATTGCCGAAGAATAGGCGGAAAACTCCCTGCCTAAAGTAATCGGAACTGCAAACTGCATTTGAGTAAGCCCCGGTTTTACAAATTCGTCAAAATCCTTTTCCCTTTTTTCAAGGGATTGGAGAAGGGTTAAAACGGCATTTTCAAGTTTGTTTGCAAGTTTCATTAAGGTGATTTTAACAGCGGTTGGAATAACATCGTTTGTTGATTGGTGAAGGTTTGCATGCTCATAAGGTGAAACCTTAACCCCTGTTTTTTGAGAGGAGTGATATGCTATAACCTCGTTTGCAATCATATTAAGAGATGTGCCTGCTCCCCCCTGAATTAAGGTTAAATCAAAGTAATTGTCAAACTCTCCCTCAATTCCTTTAAAAATAACCTCTTCCATTGCTTCAAAAAGAGGCTTATCAAAAAAACCTAATTTAAAATTTGCCCTTAAACTTGCAAGTTTTACCTCAAAAAGGGATTGGATAAACTCCCTCGGGGGGAATGCAAACTTTAAAGGAAAATTGCTTTTAGCGTTATTTGTCTCTTTTAAAAACCCTTCTTTCATTAAAAGTACAAGTCCCTTTCTCCCTTTTCAATCTTCTCTAAGTATTTTACCGTTTTTTCTCTAATCTTTTCATGGGGAATTTCGTTTACCATATCTTTCAACAGTTTTTCTCCAATTTCCTTTGTCTTTGGAGAGGCGTAATCAACAAGGTACTCTTTAAAGGTTGTAATAGCATTAGGTAGGCAATATAGTTTTATCAAACCCGGCTTTGCCAGATCCATAAAGTCAAGCCCTGTTCTTCCAAGCCTGTAACAGCCTGTGCAGAAAGAGGGGATATACCCTAACCTGCACACATCGTAAATCACCTCGTCAATTGTCCTGTGGTCTCCGAGAGAAAACTGCTCTCCTGCGTCTTTTGAAGAATACCCCCCCGGGTTTGTCCTTGAGCCTGCGCTTATTTGTGAAACACCAAGGGAAAATGCCTCTCTTCTCATTTCAGGGGTTTCCCTTGTGCTTAAAATTATGCCTGTATATGGAACTGTTATTCTTAAAAGGGCAATTATCTTTTTAAACTCTTTATCGGAAACAGGGTAAGGGGGCTTAAACGATAAAGGTGCTCCTTTTGCAGGCTCTATTCTCGGCACTGATATTGTGTGAGGCCCCAACCCGTACTCTTTCTCAAGGTGCCTTATGTGTTGCAATAATGCAAGTATTTCAAACTTGTAATCGTATAGCCCAAATAAAATCCCTACTCCCACATCGTCAATACCCCCCTGAAACGCCCTGTCCATTGCTGTTAAATGATACAGGTAATCAGACTTCGGGCCCCTCGGGTGCACCTTTTTGTAAGTGGGGTAATGATAGGTTTCCTGAAAAAGTTGATAAGTCCCTATTTTAGCCGCTTTTAACCTTTTAAACCCCTCAACCGAAAGGGGGGCAATGTTTACATTTATCCTTCTTATCTCTCCATTTTCAACCTTTGTTGAATAAATCGCTTCAATACACTTTATTGTGTAATCAAGTGCGCTTTCCCCTAACCCCTCTCCCGAAACAAGCAAAACCCTTTTATGCCCTTGAGTTACTAAAGATTTTATCTCTTCCTTAACCTGCTCAATAGTTAAGGTTGCCCTCTTAATCTTTCTGTTGCTAACCCTGAAACCGCAGTATGCACAATCGTTGTTGCAAAGGTTTGAAACATAAAGGGGAGCAAACAGCACAAGCCTTTTGCCGTAAATCTCGTTTTTTATGTAATTTGCAGTTTCAAATATTGCCTCAAGCAATTCGTCATCTTCAACAAGCAATAATTTTTCTGTTTCCTCAAAGGAAATCCCCTTTAATTCCCTTGCATGCTCAAGTATCTCTTCAACCTCTTTCTTTTCAGGCGGCTTTGTATTTGCAAGGTAATCGTATATCTTTTGATGGTCTATAAAGCCTGTATCTTTTGTTAAAACCATTTTTTACCTCCGTAAAATTAACAAAAGGGGCAGGAATTTCCCCTGCCCCTTCTCCTCCCCTTACCCTACGAAAAAGTACTTGCCCCTCGGGGTATAATGAGTGTGTAAAAGTTTATGGGATACTTCACTTAACGGGTGTTTCAGAAATTCTCTGTACAATTGTTGTATTTCCGGGTTTTCGTGAGACTTTCTAACAGGCAAATGCTTTTCTTCCTCATAAATAGCCCTTGCCCTTGCCATTCTAATTTCAGGTGTGGTAGGAATAGGCTGGCCTCCGCCCCCGAGGCAACCGCCGGGACATGCCATAATCTCAATAAAGTGGTAATTTGCCTCTCCCCTTACCACTTTATCCATTATCTTTTTTGCATTTGCAGTGCCGTGTGCCACCGCAACATTAAGAGTAACCCCCTCAAGCCATTTGTACTCAGGCAGAGTATTTTCAATAGTCAGAGAGGCTTCCCTAACCCCTTCCATTCCTCTAATAGGGGTTACTTCAAGATTTTTAAACGGAACCGGCTTGCCTGTAACAATCTCGTAAACAGTCCTGATAGCCGCTTCCATTACTCCCCCTGTTGCACCGAATATCAAACCTGCACCGGAGCCGAGACCTAACGGGTGGTCAAAATCCTCTTCAGGCATGTCTTTCAAATCAATTCCCGCCTCTTTTATCATTGTGGCCATCTCTCTCGTAGTTAAGCCGTAATCCACATCTTTTAACCCGCTTGCGGTCATCTCAGGCCTGTTGCATTCAAATTTCTTTGCAGCACAGGGCATTAAGGCAACGGTTACAATTTTTGACGGGTCAATTCCAACCTTTTTAGCATAATATGTTTTAATAATTGCTCCGAACATCTGCTGAGGTGATTTACAGGTTGAAAGATGTCCCAAATGGTCAGGGTAATAGTGCTCTGCAAACTTTACCCAGCCGGGAGAGCATGAGGTAATCATAGGAATTTTAACACTGTCATCTTTTTCTACAATTTTTCTTTTCAACCTTTCAATTAACTCGCTTCCCTCTTCCATAATGGTTAAATCTGCAGCAAAGTTTGTATCAAAAACCCTGTCAAAGCCTATCCTTCTCAATGCAGCGTTTAGTTTCTTTGTAACCGAAGTTCCGGGAGGATAACCGAATTCTTCCCCTATTGCCGCCCTTGGAGAGGGAGCGGTTTGAATAATCACAAATTTTTCAGGGTCATCAATGGCTTCCCATATAAAGTCAGCAGGGTCGTTTGCCCTTAAAGCACCTGTAGGACACCTGTTTATACACTGGCCGCAATTTATACAAATTACCTCTGCAATAGGCTTATTTAAAGCAGTGGAGATCCTAACGCCGTGCCCCCTTCCGAAGGTTTCAAGTGCTCCAACCTGTTGTAAATCTATACAGGTTCTTATACACCTTTTACAGGAAATACACTTGTTCTGGTCTCTAACTATGGCGTAAGAGGAATTGTCAATCTCATACTTAGGATGTGTAACACTGGGAAACCTGTAATTATCCACCCCGTAATCTCTTGCCAAAGCCTGAAGTTCACACTTGCCGTTCCTTACACAGGTATAACAATCGCCGTAATGTTCGGATAGAAGCAAATCAAGGTTTATTCTCCTTGCCTTTCTTATCTTAGGGGAATTGGTTTTAATTGAAACATCCCTTTCAATATGAAAAGCACATGCAGCGGTTAATGTATTCATGCCTTCAATTTCAACAACACATATTCGGCAAATTCCCGCTACTGTTAAATCGGGATGATAACACAATGTAGGGATTTTTATCCCCGCCATTTTGCAGGCTTCAAGAATGGTAGTGCCCCTTTCTACCTGAAAATCTTTTCCGTCTATCTTTATTTTTATCATTTCCTTAGCCATTTTTTACCTCATTTATCTATAAAGAATTTCGTCTTTAAAATTTTCTAAAATACTTAAAAAGCAGTTAGGCGAAGTTTGCCCTAACCCACACTTTGACGAAGTTTTCATAACCTCGCAAAGGGCAAGTAATTCCCTCACATACCTGACAGAGCATTCACCTTTTTCAAGCATATTTACACCCTCTAAAAGCCTGAAATTACCCTCTCTACACGGGGTACATTGCCCGCATGATTCTTCAACAAAGAATTCAAGAAAGTTTTTTAAAACCTTGAGCATATCCCTGTTTTCACCGAAAACTATAATTGAGCCTCCCGGAGGCAAGCCCTGAAAACTTATAGGTTTATCAAAATCTTTCTTTGCAACGCAAACACCTGCGGCTCCACCGACCTGCACAGCCTTTGGATTTTTTGCCCCTACCGTTTCAAGAAGTTCATTAAGGGTAACTCCCAACTCTAACTCGTAAACACCCGGGTGCTCAACATCTCCGGAAACGGAAAACAGTTTTGTCCCTGTTGAGCCTTCGGTACCGAATAATTTAAACCATTCAGCACCCTTTGAAAGTATATAAGGAATAAAGCAGAGTGTTTCAACATTGTTCACAACCGTCGGTTTGTCCCTGAACCCTTTCTGAGTAGGGAAAGGCGGTTTATTCCTCGGTTCACCTCTATAACCGTTCATTGACTCAATAAGTGCAAACTCTTCACCGCAAACATATGCGCCAGCTCCAAGCCTTATTTCAACATCAAAGTCAAAGCCTGAATTTAAAATATTTTTACCCAACAAATTCTGTTTTTTTAAATCTTCAATCGCTTTTTCAAGGGTTTTTAAGATATAAACATATTCTCCCCTTAAATAGATAAAGCCTTGATTAGCACCTATTGCATAGCCTGCAATAGTTAATCCTTCT
>WFPG01000298.1 GCA_015487755.1 Acidobacteriota bacterium | reverse complement strand
CCGTCGTCGTTCATAATCTCGCACAAAACACCGCTCGGCTTTAACCCTGCAAGTTTTGCCAGATCAACTGAAGCCTCTGTGTGCCCCGCTCTTTTTAGCACTCCCCCCTTTTTTGCAATCAAGGGGAAGATATGTCCCGGCCTTGCAAGGTCTTCAGGCTTTGACTTTTCGTCAATCAAAACCTTCACCGTAATTGCCCTGTCGTGAGCGGAAATCCCTGTTGTGGTGCCTTCAAGTGCGTCAACGCTTTCGGTAAACGCGGTTGAATGCCTTGCTGTGTTTTTCTGTGCCATAGGCTTTAAATCAAGTTTTTCCGCAATCTCTTTTGTAATTGCAACGCAGATTAAACCCCTTCCCTCTTTTGCCATAAAGTTTATAGCCTCGGGGGTAATCTTTTCTGAAGCGATAATAAAATCCCCTTCGTTTTCCCTGTCTTCGTCGTCAACAACTATTAAAAACTCGCCTCTTTTAAACCTTTCAATTGCCTCTTCTATGGAAATTCTCATAAAAAACACTCCAAAATTTATTCATTCCCATTATATCAAAACTGAACGCTTATTCACTTAATTTGCCGAAAGTTTTGTCTTTTTTGTAAAACTGATAAAGGTATTTGCCTATAATGTCGGTTTCAATGTTCACCTTGCTTCCCCTCTTCAATGTTTTAAGCGAAGTATTTTCAAGGGTATAGGGGATTAAAGACACCGTAATTACAACCCCGCTTTTCCTTGCGATTGTAAGGGATACTCCGTTTACCGCAATTGAGCCGTGCAAAACGGTAAAGTTTTCAAACTCTTTGTTAATCCTTATGTCTATAAGGTATGTGTTTGACCGCCTCTTTATCCCTTCAACAATGCCCACACAGTCAACATGCCCCTGAACAAGGTGCCCCCCTAACCTTGTTGACAATGTCAAAGCCCTTTCAAGGTTTACGGGGTTTCCAATCTTCAAATCCCCTAAAGTTGTTTTTTTCAATGTCTCACTCATTGCAAAGATGGAAAAAACATTGCCCTTAATCTCAAAAACAGTCTGGCATACCCCGTCAACCGCTATGCTGTCTTCAACCTTCAAATCCTCAAAAACCCTTTTTCCTTCAATGGAAATTATCTTTCCGTCTCCCTTTGTTTTAACAGAAACAACCTTGCCGACCTCTTCAACAATTCCGGTAAACATGCTAACTCCTTAAAACAAACCTTAAAAACCCGTCATTTGCGTCAAACTTTAAAGGGTCTTCTATTGTAAAACTCTTTGAAAGGTTAAAAGCCCTTTTGCCTTCCCCTAAAAACTTTGGGGCAACAAAAAGCATAATCTCGTTTACAAGCCCGCTTTCAACAAACATTCCCGCAATGCCGCTTCCCCCTTCAACAAGCAATGAGGCAATGTTATTTTTGTATAGTTCTTTCAGCATAAGTTCAACATCAGGCTTTTCAATTTCAATCAATTTAACCCCTTTTTGTGCGTAAAAACCCTTTTTTTCCTCACTTAAAGCGCCTTTCAGGGTGATTAAAAAGCAATTTTTGTCAAAAACATTATAATCCCCTTCAAGTTTTCCGTTAAAGTCAACAACAACCTTTTTAGGGTTTCTTCCCTTAACAAGCCTGACAGTTAAAGAGGGATTGTCAGCCATAACGGTACCGCTTCCCACTACAACAGCGTCAACCTCGCTTCTTATTCTATGGACTTCTCTTCTGCTATTTTCGTTAGTAATCCACTTTGAAGAGCCGTTTTTATCCGCAATAAAGCCGTCAAGGGTTGTTGCAAGTTTCAGAATAACATAGGGAAGTTTGTGTTTAATGTGGTAAAAGAAAAACCTGTTTAACCTTTTTGCCTTATCTTCAAGAAAGCCGTAAGAAACCTCAACACCCACATTTTTAAGCATATTAACCCCGTTTCCCGCAACAAGGGGGTTGGGGTCTAAACAGGAAATAAAAACCCTTTTTACCTTTTTATCTATCAAAAGTTTTGCGCAGGGGGGTGTTTTCCCAAAGTGAGAGCACGGTTCTAAACTTACATAAACATCTGAATTTTCAAGGGAAAAGCCTCTGCTTTCAGCGTCTAAAACAGCGTTTACCTCTGCATGCGCCTCGCCGAATCTTTTATGCCACCCTTCCCCTATAATCCTTCCGTCTTTAACGATAACGCAGCCCACCATAGGGTTAGGAGAAACAAATCCCTTTCCCCTTTCCGCAAGGTACAAAGCCCTCTGCATAAACTCAATCCTGAACATACCCACCTCACAACGATTATATTGAACAAAATCCAAAAAGGGAATGGGAAATCAACGCCTTATCTTTCTCCGCAGGGAAATAATGAGTTGGTAATTCAGATAATAAATTGCCACACTTCCAGTTGTATAAAGAGTTTTGTATGCAGGCATCTTTGGACTCTCATTAGCAAAAATTGTTTTCCACGGCATATAAGCCTGCGCTAATGATGTGAAATAAAAATCAATACCTTTAAATAAAATAGAGATAGAAAAATCACTATAACCTATAAATGAGATAAAAAAACATAAAAGACATAAGAATAATAACTGTCT
>WFPG01000297.1 GCA_015487755.1 Acidobacteriota bacterium | reverse complement strand
GATTAAGATTGATGTAACAAAGGATTTTCTATACTGCGAGGTTGAAAACCCTAAAAGGAAAGAGATTAAAAATATTGAAGTTGAGTCGGATATCCCCATTAAACTTAGCAAAAAGTTTATTTACTTTAACAAGTTAACAAAAAGCGAAATCTATTCCGAATTTAGCAAAAAACTTTCCGACAAAGGATATTTAAAGCCTTCCATAAAATTTGATTACAACCAGAAAACAAAGGTTTTAACGGTAAAGGTTAACAAAGGCCAATTGTATAAGGTTGGGAGAATAAAATTGCAGTCTGATATTAAAATCCCTGAAAAAGTAATTCAGGATACTATTAAACAGGGAGAAATTTTTGATAAAGAGAAGATTTCTGAAACTTTGGCTGTTCTTAAATCCTTTCTTGTAGGGGATGGGTATTTTGACCCTCAGGTTAACATTAAAATTGAAAAGCCTGAAAAAGGTAAAATCCCCATAACAATACTGGTGAACGCAGGCGAGAAAAAAGTGCTTGAAGACATAGTAATTCTCGGAAACAGAAAGATTAAAAAGAGTGATATTTTAAGGTTTGCAGGTTTTAAAAAGGGAGAGATAATCTGCCGCTATTGCATGGAAAACTTTAAAAACAGGCTGGAATTTTCCGGGCTTTTTAGAAAAGTGGATTTGAAATTGATTGAAAGGGGGGAAAACAAAGCGGTTTTACTTGTTAAGGTTAAAGAAAATAAACTCTATTCCTTTTCATACGCAATAGGGTTAAACTCAGACGAAGGGGTGAGGTTTACCGCCAAAATCAGAAAAAGGTATCTGTTTAACACATTTCTAACAGGCATGACAATTTTCAGAATTTCCTCAAAAAGGGCACAGGGCTACTTCACGGTAAGCGGCGAAAAACACTTTCTTTCGTCAATCTACTTTACAATTGAAGACAAAAACGATTACAAATTCTCAAGATTCGGTTTTTCTTTAAGTTACAGAGGGGAATTGTTTTCAAGGCTGAAGTTTGTTGAATCAATAGAGTTTACAAAAAACAACCTTACAAATGTAAACATCCCTGTTGAAGAGATAGAGAAGGAATTGCAACCTGATTACACCATCGGTTTTAGAAGCAATATTCTTTACGATAGAAGGGATAACATACTTTTCCCCACAAAGGGCTTTTTTGTAAGTGCAAACCTTTTCCCCGCATATGTTTTAAACGATGACGAATTTTTCTTTAAAGCAAGGGTAAAATCGGGGATTTACTTCAAAAACTTTGAATTTATTACAACCATAGGCAAGATATTCACTAAAAACGGGTACACGGTGCCTATCCCCCAGCGGTTTTTTACCGGAGGCTCAACAAATTTGAGGATATCTTCATTTGAAAGGGCAGGGCCTCAATTTTCAACAGGGGTTGCAAAAGGCGGGCAGTTTCTATTTGTTTTTAGCGGGGAGTACAAATACCACTTAAAAGACATTTACTATTTGACATTCTTTGCCGACATAGGCAATGTATGGGAAGACTCGTCGGATTTTTCTTTCTCCTCCTGTATAAAAGACGCTGGTATAGGGTTAATGGTAAAAACACCTATAGGGCCAATTAAAATTCAACTTGCCCACAACCTTGACAAAGACACCTTTCCCTCAAACTACAAACTTGTATTCTCTCTCGGAACAACCTTTTAACACAAACAAAGCCGGTAATGTTTAAATGGCATGCAATAAATAGCCTGTTTATTGATTTCCCTGTTTCTGATAAAATAAAACCATAGTTTTTTTTTACGGAGGTAATTTTGGACGCAAATTTAGGAATGAAAATAGCCGTTGGCTTAATGCAATACATTGCTTTACTTTTTTCTTTAACTGTGCACGAATCGGCGCATGCATTGTCGGCACATTATATGGGGGACGATACAGCAAAACACCTGGGCAGGATTTCTTTAAACCCTATAGCGCATATTGATATTATAGGTACCGTGGTTATCCCTTTGTTTATGATATTCTTCCCGTCTTCTATACCTATTTTTGGCTGGGCGAAGCCTGTTCCCGTTAACCCTTTAAACTTCAGGGATAAGGAAGGGGGAATATCGCTGGTTTCCTTTGCAGGGCCTTTGTCTAATTTGATTTTAATGGTTATTGCCATAATTCTGTATAAGGTTGTAATGGCAGTGCCTTCACTGGCTGCTTTTGAGCCTTTGCGGATTTTTCTGTTTTACCTTGCGGCAATTAACCTTTTGCTTGCTATTTTTAATTTAATCCCCGTGCCCCCTCTTGACGGTTCGGGAGTGCTTGCAAAGTTTATAGGCTTGAGAAATTACGAAGACTATGTTTCAAAGATTCAGCCTTACGGGTTTATTATCCTTTTAGCATTGATTTACTTCAATGTTTTTGACATTATTTTCAAGCCTTTTTACATAATGTTAATTAGAATTATGTCTTGAAATAGAAAATCTATTTAGGAGTGGATATGACTGAAAAAAGGGTTTTAAGCGGAACTCAGCCGACCGGAAAACTTCACATAGGGCACCTTGTCGGTGCTCTTGAAAACTATGTTAATCTGCAGAACGAAGGGCATAAGTGTTTTTACTGCGTTGTTGACTGGCATGCCTTAACCTCAATGTATTCAAATACTTCAGCCATACAGGAGCATATTTACGATGTTGCGGCAGGGTTTATTGCGGCGGGGGTTGACCCTGAAAAATCCGTTATCTTTGTTCAGTCTGATGTAAAAGAGCATGCGGAACTTCACCTTTTGCTTTCAATGCTTACCCCTTTAGGCTGGCTTGAAAGGGTGCCTACTTACAAGGAGAAGAAAAAGCAGTTAAAGGATAAAGACCTTTCCAATTACGGTTTCTTAGGCTACCCTGTTTTGCAAACAGCGGACATTATTATTTACAAGGCAAACTATGTTCCCGTCGGGGAAGACCAGTTGTACCACCTTGAACTTGCAAGGGAGATTGTAAGAAGGTTTCACCATATTTATGGCAAGGAAATTTTCCCCGAGCCTGAGGCAAAGATAACAGAGGCAAAGAGGGTACCCGGGCTTGACGGAAGGAAAATGAGCAAGAGTTATAACAACGCAATTTTAATTGAAGATACCCCTGAAGAGATATGGAATAAATTAAGGGTAATGAAAACGGATACAAGAAGGGTTAGGAAAACAGACCCGGGAGTGCCTGAAGATTGTCCTGTTTTTGCATTGCACAAGATATTTTCCCCTGAAAGCGTTCAAAACGAATGTGCCGAAGGGTGCAGAACTGCAGGCATAGGGTGTTTTCAGTGTAAAAAGTTTCTTTCAGAGCACTTAATTGAAAAGGTCGGGCCTGTAGGGGAAAGGCTGAGAAAGTTGAAAGAAAATAAACAGTTCTTAGATTCCGTATTGGACGAAGGGGCAAAAAAGGCAAGAGAAGTTGCTTCCCAAACAATGGACGAAGTTAGGGAAGCAATGAATTTAAAGAGGAGATAATGGCAAACTTTGAAAACTTTGAAATTGAACTTGAAAACTTTACAGGGCCTCTTGACTTACTTTTGCAATTGCTCCGTAAAAACAAACTTGAGATTTCAGAGGTTTCAATTGCCGAAATTACAGAAAAGTACTCTAAGATATTAAATAAAATGCAGGAAATGAACCTTGACATTGCAGGTGATTACTTTGTTATGGCCTCAACTTTAATGCTAATGAAGGCAAAATCCCTT
>WFPG01000296.1 GCA_015487755.1 Acidobacteriota bacterium | reverse complement strand
GTAAAGAACTTGAAATTCAGGAGTCAGATATGAAAAAAAATTTTACCGTATTTTGTTTGATTTTGTTTCTTTCATTTGTCGGTTTTTCTTCAGATGTTTACGAATTCCTTTCAACAACAACCGTCGGTGCTAAGCAGTTTATTCAGAAAAACCCCGATTGCGACGGAAGGGGAGTGGTGGTTTTTATTATTGACACAGGTGTTGATGTTTCCGTTCCGGGGTTGAGAAAAACCTCAACAGGCGAGGTTAAGGTAATTGATGTTCAGGACTTTACAGGCGAGGGCGATGTTTCTCTAAAAGAAGCGAAAAAGGTTGAAAAAGACGGAAAAACCTACTGGACATTGAAGGGTAGCGATATATTTCTCACAAACCTTGATAAATTAAACGGCGCAACAAAGGATACAAAGTTTTATATAGGGGTTTTAAGGGAAAGCCAATTTAAGAATTCAGAGGTGAAAGACCCCAACAACAACGGCAAATACGATGATGAATGGGGAGTTGTTGTCTTTAAGAAAAAGGGTAAAGACGGAAAAGAGCAGTGGGTTTACTATGTTGATACAAATATGAACGGTGATATTTCAGACGAAAAAGAGATGATGAACTACAATGTAAGGTACGATTACTTCTATTTAAGAGGCAGAAAAAACCCTGACAAAAAGGGCGACATACTTCCAATAGAAGCAAACATATTCCCTGATAAAAAGAAAATAGTTTTTCACTTTGACGCAGGGGCACACGGGACACATTGCGCAGGCATTGCAACAGGCTATATGATTAACGGGCAAAAAGGCTTTAACGGCATTGCCCCCGGAGCAAAGGTTATCTCTTTAAAAATCGGAAGGTCAAACTTTGCGGGGGGAGCCACAACAGTTGAATCAATGAAAAAGGCTTACGATTATTTAATGAAATGGCATAAAGAACACCCTGAAACACCTGTCGTTTTCTCAATGAGTTACGGGATTGACTCAACCTATGCGGGAAGGGCTGATATTGAAAAATACCTTGACAAAATGTTTAAGGAAAACTTCAATATTGCAGGCTCAACAAGCAACGGCAATTCAGGCCCCGGAATAAACACAACCGGAATGCCTGCCTCAAGCGAAATGATTTTTGCCTGCGGTGCATTGCTCCCCAAAACATCAGCAGACGCTGATTATGCTTCAAAGATATCGGTAAACAAAATGTTTATATTCTCAAGCAGGGGTGGGATGGTACCTAAACCTGACGCTTCAGCCCCGGGCTGTGCCGCCTCAACCGTTCCACACTGGTTGCATAACGATGTTATGAGAGGGACTTCAATGGCTTCCCCTCAGGCGGCAGGTGTTATGGCATTAATACTCTCAAAAGCCAAAAAAGTTTACGGCAAGGATTTAAAGTACACTCAGGGTGAAGTAAAAAGGGCTTTAATGAACTCCGCAACCCCTCTGAAAGGCTACACAATGCTTGACCAGGGCAGGGGCTTGATAAATGTTGAAAAAGCCTGGAATGTTTTAGACAAACTGTTAAAGAAAAAATCTGTTTTAAACTACTACAAAATCAGGACACAATCACCTTACTATCCTGACGGAAAAGGGTACACCGTTTATTTGAGAAGCGGCTATATACCTCAAAAACCTGACGGGTTTATCTTTACCGTTGCTCCGATATTCAAGCCTGAAGTTACCGACAATGAGAAGATGAACTTCTTTGAGGCTTACAACCTTGTTTCAACAGCAAAGTGGATTGAATTAACAAGGACTTCAGCCTACATCAAAGGCAAAACCCCTGCTAAAATCCCAGTTTACTTCAACAAAAAATACTTAAAGAAACCGGGGCTTTATTCTGGCAGGGTAATTGCTTACTACAAAGGAGAGAAAAAGGTAAATAAAAACATTGCCTTTGACTTGTGGATAACAATTGTTATTCCCAACTTTGCCGACAAAAACGGGGTGGTTTCCATTCCCCAAACAAAACTTTCCCCTTCGCAGTTTAAGAGGGTTTTCTTCTATGTGCCTGAAAATGCAAATGAGTTTACTATGAACTTTACTGTTCCTTCAGGAAATTACGGCAACCTTTACCTTGAACTCTTTGACCCTGACGGCCACAATATCGGAACGGTTAGAATTAAGCCTTCAACAGACAAAACAACTGTGAAAACACTTACCTTATCTTACCCTTATGTTAAGCCGGGAGTATGGGAAATTGTGCCTTTCTGCCACTTTCAGCAAAAAGCACCTGTTAAATTTGAAGGAAAGATATATTTGCAAACCGTTAAAGTGATTTCCCCTGTAAAATTCAAATTTGAAGCAGGCAAAAAGCCAGAAATCTCATTTACCTCATACCTTGACTCTCTAACCCGCAAAAAAGTTAAAGTGACAGGCAGGATAAAGGGATACTTTAAATCTGAAACCGCTGAAATGAAAGGCGGAAACTACACTACAAAATTTACAATTGGAAACGGAATAAAAGCGGCAAGGTTTGTTTTGTCCCTTTCAAAGGAAGATTTTAACCACTTTACCGATATAGCGGTTTGCGTTTACGATAGCAAAGGCAAAGCGGTTGTTCAAACAGGGTTTAACTTCAACAAACTGATAGTTGACGCAGATTCCCTTCCGCAAGGAGATTACACATTAAAGGTAATGGGCGCTCTTTTCAAAAAGGGAATAAAGGGAATTAAACTCAAAGTTGAACAAATGCTTTACCTTGAAAAGCCTGTTTCTTTTAAGACAGAAAACACAACCCTTTACCCCTTTGTGGAAAAGGAAATTACCTTAAAGGCAGACGGAATCCCGCCTGTATCACCTGAAGGC
>WFPG01000295.1 GCA_015487755.1 Acidobacteriota bacterium | reverse complement strand
GTAACAGGCATCTCACCGGGAATAGCCTTAACAGGGGTTATCTTTATGCCGAAAAGGTTTATAGGCTTTTCAACAATATTTAAATTAAAAGCAGGCTTAACCATTCTCTCGTCTCTTTTCCCTTCAAATGCGTAAAAAAACAGTTTTTTAATATTTGAAATTGTAAATTCGCTTCCCCAGATTTCCATGGGTTTTTTTTGCCTTAAATAAAAAATCCTTGTATCGTCAAGCCCGAAAACATGGTCTGCGTGAGGGTGAGTGATAAAAATAGCGTCAATCTTTTTAATCCTGTAAATCAAAGCCTGCAACCTGAAATCGGAAGAAGCGTCAACAAGTATATTCTTCCCTTTGTGTTCAATTAAAATTGACGACCTCAGCCTTTTGTCCCTGAAATCTTTTGAGGTACAAACATTGCAATTGCAACCTATTAAAGGCACACCCATTGAGGTGCCTGTCCCTAAAAACCTAACCTTCACCTTTTTGCTCCTTTTTATCTTTTAAACTGTAAATCAATTTCAGTGCCTCTTCCCTTGTAAAATTCGGGTTTTCAAGTTGTCTTTCCATAATTATATTTAAAACTTTTCCAACCTCTCTTGAAGGGGAAATCTCAAGGATTTTAATAACATCAAAACCTGAAACAAGTTTCGGAAGGTTTAAAATCTTATCCTTTTCCTCTTTATAAAACCTTAAAAATTCGCCTACAATCTTCACCCCTTTTTCAAAATTGCCTTCAGAAAGTGGGCCTCTTGCGGCGTTTTTATCTGCTAAAAATAAAATTGCAAGCAAAACAGAATCTTCCCTCATCATATTTATCAACTTTCTGAAAGACTTTTTAGAGTAGCCGTTTACCATAAAGTTTAAAAATAGCATATGCCTTCTTACAAGCAGGTAAACCCTTTCAACAATGTCTTTAGGAAAAAAATCCAACTCTTTTAGAACAATTGAGCCGCTTTCAAACTGATGGTTTCTGAAAGTGGTATAACCGTTCTCGTCATAAGCAAGCGTTTTTGCTTTTCCGGTATCGTGAAACAAAGCGGCAAGCCTTAAAACAATTTTATCTGTATCATTTAAATTGAAATTGAAAAAGGGGAAAAGTTTCGCAAATTTTTGATAGTTGAAACACCCTTCAACAACCTTTAATGTGTGGTTTAAAACATCAAGGTGGTGGTATCCGTTTTGAGGTATGTTTTTTATGTCTTCAAGGGAAGGGAAAATTGTGGAAAGAACAGGGTAAATCATTACTTTAACCGATTTAAACCCTTTGTCGTTTTTGAAAATCCTGTAAATCTCCTCTCTAATTCTCTCCTTTGGAACACTTTTTAACAAAACAGCATTCTTAAAAGCAATTTCCCTTGTTTTTTCATCAATATTAAAGCCTTCAAGTTCGGTGTAAAACCTGAATAGCCTCAACACCCTTAAAGGGTCTGTTTTAAAATTCTTATTTGAAAATGTCTTTAATACCTTGTTTTCAATGTCTGAAATCCCGTTAGCAGGGTCTATATACTCTCCTTTGTCAAAAGAAAACGCTATTGAATTTATTGTTAAATCCCTTGATAAAAGGTTTTCTTCAAGTCTATCCTGAAAAACAGGGGAAAAGTCAACAGTCAACTCCCTGTTTACAAGCCTGTATGTTTCAAAACGGGAAGGCTTTACAATGTTAAGTTTGTAATTATCTGAAAAATCTTCAATAAAAGGCAGGATTTTTTTATCCAATTCTTTTTTTTCTTTAAATAAAATCAAAAAATCATAATCATTGCTTTGCCTTGAAAGGATAAAATCCCTTACAATCCCCCCAACAGGGACAATATCAAGTTCATATTTTTTCCCCAATTCCCAAACTGTTTTTGCAAATGTATCGTCAAAGATATTGCTTACTTTCATAGGATTTAATGATAACACAACGCAAACAAGGTGTTAATAATTAAAAAAGCCCCCTAAACGGGGGCTTAATTTTTTAAAAAATCACTTATGAGCCAGTTTTATTCCTTCATCAAGGGCTTCAATCAAAATCCTAACCCCCTCTAAACCTACCGACATTCTTATCAACTCTTCCGTAATTCCCATTCTCTCCTTCTCCTCTTTTGGCACTTCAGAGTGAGTCATTGAAGCGGGGTGCTGAATATAAGAGATTACACTGCCTAAAGAAACAGCCAACTCCATTGGGGTATCGTGCCTTGCAAAATAATTCATTAACTTAACCGCAGCGTCATATCCGCCCTTTAATTCAAAAGAAATCATTGCTCCCCCGTATCTCATCTGCCTCTTTGCCCTTTCATAGTGAGGGTGAGACTCTAAAAATGGATAGACAACCTTTGAAACCAACTCATGTTTTTCAAGAAACTTTGCAATCTCAAAGGCATTTGCACACTGTTGTTTAACCCTTACGCTTAAATCCTGCACATTTTGAGAGTTAAGCCAAGAATCAAAAGGCGACGGGGTTACACCTAAATCTTTGTAATAGATAAAAGCATCGTTTAACATAAACTCCCACGGCCCTAAAAGTGCCCCGCCTATTGAAGTTGAATGCCCGTTGATGTACTTTGTTGTTGAGTGAACAACTATATCTGCCCCCAGCCTGAAAGGTTGCTGCAAGTATGGCGAACAAAAAGTATTATCTACAATTAAAGGAATTTCATACTTTTCGGTCAAATCGGCAAGTGCCCTAATGTCGTTTACCTTCAAAGTAGGGTTTTCTGGCGTTTCAATGTAAACCCCTTTAACTTTTGGGTTTTCTTCAAGTGTTTTTCTCACAAGTTCAGTATCTGTGGTATCAATAAAATGGGTTTTAATATT
Source organism: Acidobacteriota bacterium (assembly GCA_015487755.1). Taxonomy (GTDB): domain Bacteria; phylum Acidobacteriota; class Holophagae; order Thermotomaculales; family Thermotomaculaceae; genus Thermotomaculum. The sequence goes on along the minus strand of WFPG01000295.1, from coordinate 541 downwards.
ATACTTTTCTTCCCAATGCCTTAAAAGTGAATCCGTACACCCGTAAACGGTGCCGCAAATTAACTCGTCCCCTGAATTAAGCAAAGCCATCAATGCCGTTGAAATAGCACCCATTCCGGAAGATGTAATCAAAACCCCTATTGTCGGCTCTTTTTCGTCTGCTGCAAGCGCATTATCAATTATATGCTGGCATTCAAGTTGAAAAATAACCTTTTCAAGGTACTCTGTTGTAGGGTTTCCAAGCCTTGTGTAAATCCTTGCATAAGGCCTTTCCCCTGATTTTGACTTCCCTAAAAACCTTAATTTTCCGTCTTCCGCGCTTTGAAACCTGAAAGTGCTTTGCTGATAGATAGGCGGCAACCCAGTTCCCACAGACTTAGCGTTAAAAACATCCTCGTCAGCAAAGATTGAATCGCATTTTGCATACTTTTTCTTTTTTTCAATCCACTTATCCCACCATGCAAACTTTGACATGTTTCCTCCACTTACTCATTGTTGGATACAATTCATTTTTTCTTAAAAAAATTTTATTGTCAACAGC
>WFPG01000294.1 GCA_015487755.1 Acidobacteriota bacterium | reverse complement strand
CCTTGTTATTTTGAAAACTGTTTTCTTTATAATTTCGGATAATGTCCCTAAATCAACATCACCTGCTTTCTTCACCACATCGTTTACAACACCCGGGCCTGATACACCAACATTTATTACGCATTCAGGCTCGGAAACACCGTGAAAAGCCCCTGCCATAAAGGGGTTATCCTCAACGGCGTTTGCAAAAACAACAAACTTTGCGTTTGCAAGCGCTCCCCTGTCTTTTGTTAATTCAGCCATCTCTTTTATAATAAAACCCATCTTCTTCACAGCATCCATGTTTATTCCAGCCCTTGTGGACGCGACATTAACAGAAGAGCAGATGTGCTCGGTTACCGCAAGAGCCTCGGGAATTGAGTTTATGAACTCTTCCTCAACATTTGTTGTGCCCTTCTGCACTAAAGCGGAGTAGCCGCCTAAAAAGTCTATCCCAATTTCATTGCAAGCCTTATCAAGGGTTTTTGCAATCTTAACAAAACCGTCTCTTGTTATTGAAACTCCCCCTGTTAATGAAACGGGAGTAACCGAAAGCCTTTTATTTGCAACAGTAATGCCGAATTCTTCCTCAATCTGGTTTACCGTTTTGACAAGGTTGCCTGCGTACTTCATTATCTTGTCATAGATTTTATCGCAGGTTGAATTTATATCTGAAGTAATACAGTCAAAAAGTGAAATCCCCATGGTGGTAGTTCTTATGTCAAGATGCTCCATTTGAATCATCTTGAGGGTTTCAAGTATTTCTTTTGTGCTGAAACTTCCAAGCATAATTAAATCCTATGCATTGATTTAAAGAGTTCCTGATGCTGGGAAAAAACCGCAACCCCTAAATCCTCGCCTTTTTTAGAGAGAATTTCCTTTAATTCAGTGAAGTTTACGGTGCACATAGAAAGGTCAACAATTATAATCATTGCAAAGTTTTTCCCTAACAGTGTCTGGGTAATGTCGGTAATGTCAACATTGTGTTCCGCTAACACCCCTGTAATACCTGCAACTATGCCGGGTTTGCTTTCCCCGAAAACGGTAATAATGGCGGTATCTTTGTTTTCTCTTTCACCTGCACCTTCCAGTACATCTTTTTGAGGCTCTAAAACCTTGACAAGTTCCCTTACACATTGTTTAACGCTTTCAGTTCCGTATTGGCCGAAATGTTTGAAAATAATTTCGGTAATTTTGTAAACAAACGCTTCTCTATCCATAGTTTATACCTTCTTAAAAATATTGTGTTTTCTTCCCTCGTCTAACGCAAGAGGGGTAATCATGGTTTTATCGTTTACTAAAATCTTCCTATTTTCCCTTACCGCTTTTTTAACATCTTCCTCACACACAAAATCGTAAACCTTCTCCTCATACCTATCCTGCGGCGAAGGCTTAATTTCTCCTAACTTGGTTTCAATAATGCTTTCTATTGTGGAAGATTTAATGCCTTTAAAGTAAAAATCGCAGGGCAAAAACCTTCCCTTATTTACAGGGTTTGTCTCAAAGGCAACCCTTTTAACATTTATCATGTGTTTTGCGGTAATGTTTTCGCTTGTAATATTGTTTCCCAAAGTTCCGCAACCTAAAGTCATAGAAGGCATTAGGTTTGTTGAATAGCCTACAGCACCGTGTGTTGTCGGGGAGTTAACGATAATCCTTGACGCAGGCTTTTTTAATGCAAATTGCTTTAAAACCTCTTTGTTTCTTGTGTGAATTCCGAGGGAATGCCCCAATCCCCCGAACCTTAAAAGTTGAATACACCTTTTGCAAGCCGCTTCCCACCCGTCCTCAATGTACAGAGCAAGGACAGGGGAAAGTTTTTCAATAGAAAGGGGATACTGTTTTCCAACCCCGTCTAACGGGGCAACAAGGGCAACCGTTTTTTCAGGCACATTAACCCCTGCAAGTTTTGCAATATAGGTTGCAGGCTTTCCTACAATCTTCGGGTTTGCCGAAAATTTTTCGGTTACAACAACCTTTGCCACCCTGTCTATTTCTTCCCCTTTGAGAATATAGGCATTGTTCTTTAACAATTCCTCTACAACCTGCTTTGCTATAGGTTTATCTGCAATAATAGCCTGTTCGGAAGCACAAACAGTCCCGTTGTCAAAGGTTTTGCCTGATATAACATCCTTTACCGCCTTTTCAACATCGGCAGTCCTTTCAATAAAAACAGGCACATTGCCCGGCCCGACACCGTATGCCGGTTTTCCTGAAGAGTATGCGGCCTTTACAAGCCCCAATCCCCCTGTTGCAAGGATAACCCCTGTTTTAGGGTGAGCCATCATCTGTTTTGTCAATTCAATTGTCGGGTTTTCAAGTATTTGAACAGCGTCAACCGGAGCCCCTGTCTTTTTCAAGGATTCCCTTATCAAATCAACCGTTTCCTTAATACAACCCTTTGCCGAAGGGTGAGGGGAAAAGATAATCGGGTTTCTTCCCTTTAAAGCAATTATGGCTTTATACAAAGTTGTTGAAGTGGGGTTTGTGGAAGGAATTACCGCGGCAACAATACCCACAGGTGCGGCTACCTCTATAATCTTGTTTACACTATCTTCTTTTATAATTCCGACTGTTTTAACATTCTTTATTGATTCCCAGAGCAGTTTTGTGGCAAGAATGTTTTTTGTCTTTTTATCTTCAACCTTGCCGTAACCGGTTTCGTTGTGGGCAAGTTCTGCCAACCTTAAAGCGTTAGCCTCACCGTCTTTTGCGATTTGCTCAACAACCTTATCAATCTCTTCCTGAGAGTACTCTTCAAGGATGCTGCCGGCAATTTCGGCTTTTTCAAAAATAGAGTCAAGCATTACAATCTCCAGATAATTTATTCTCGGAGCCTATTATTTACCCTTTTTCTCCTGATATCCCGGCAGAATCTTTTCAACATCTGAATGAGGCCTCGGGATAACATGAACTGAAACAAGTTCGCCTACCCTTCTTGCGGCAGCCGCCCCTGCATCTGTTGAAGCCTTAACGGCACCTACATCTCCCCTTACCATAACGGTTACATAACCGCCGCCTATGTATTCTTTTCCTATTAAAACAACATTAGCCGCTTTTACCATTGCATCAGCGGCTTCTATTGCACCAACCAGGCCTTTGGTTTCAACCATGCCGAGCGCTTCTCTATTCATAGTTTCCTCCTTAATTAGTTCACCTTAAATAATAACACAAAACATTTTTTTAAAAAAGAAAAGACATAAAAGGCGTTTTACTCCAAAACATGGAATTTTCAACTTTTAATAAATGGTTTTTAAGTTTAGGGAAGGCTTTAAAATAAAAAAGCCCTCTTTCCGAGGGCTAAAAGATTTATAAATAAAACTAAAATTACTCTTCTTCGTAAGGTACGAAGTCTTCTTTGCCTACTCCGCATAACGGGCATACCCAATCGTCAGGTATCTCCTCAAAAGGTGTTCCCGGTTCAATACCGCTATCAGGGTCTCCCTGGGCAGGGTCATAGATATAACCGCATACTTCACAGATATACTTTTTCATAATCACCTCCGAAATTTATATTACCTTTTTAATCTATACAAAAAAGTAAAAATTGTCAAATAAAAACTTTTTTATTTAATATTTTTTTACAAATTGCTTTTAATCAATTGAATAACCCGCTGAGTATCTTCTTTAGTTAACTTTCCCTCTTTGTAAAAAAGCAATTTGCCGTCTTTGTCAAACAACAAAACATCGTATTCGTTATCTTTTAAACCCCACTTTTTCACAAAAACCTTTTTATAATCCTTAACATAGATTGTATCGGGAAACTCCTGTTGCTTCTTTTTAACAATCTTGTTTAAGGCAAAATTTGGAAGCCATGTTGCAGCCATGTTAATTACCACAACAGAGCCTAATTTATCTTTGGGGAAATTCTGCGCTTTAATTGCATTAACAAAATTGTCGTTTTTCTTTCTAACATCAGGGTCAACATAGAAAAACAAAAACATCTTCCCCTTCATAATCTCGGTTGAAAATGGCTTGCCGTTAACTAATTTTCCATCGTCTCCCGCAAGTTTTACAACAGGAAGTTGAGAGCCAATAGTTAAACTTACAATTAACATCAAAGAGGTTAGAAAATTCACCATACCCTACTCCTTTCCTGGCTTTTATAGATGGATTTTATACTGAAATCAATGTTATATCAATCC
>WFPG01000293.1 GCA_015487755.1 Acidobacteriota bacterium | reverse complement strand
TTATTTATAAGGTATAAAATCAAAAACGGAGGTTTTAAATGGGAATAGAGAGAAATACTTTTGACATTGTTATCGTTAACGGTAGGCCTGCGGCTGGAAAATCAGAGATAATAGATTTTCTTAAAAAAGTACCGCTTGAAGAGAGGATTGAGAAGTATCACATAGGGGAATTTGAAGAGATTGACGATTTCCCTATTTTATGGGAAAGGTTTGAAGACGACGATATTCTTGAAGAGATGGGCTTGCCGAGAGTGTTTACAAACAGGTATTTTGAGTATGAAGGTAAAAGGTATGAAGGCTATACCTTTAAAGAAAAATGGTTCTGGAATTTTTTGATTAAAAAACTAAACCTTTTATACGAAAAAAAGTTAAGGGATAACCCCAATTACCATGACAAATACACACTTTTGATTGAGTTCTCAAGGGGAAGTGAGCACGGGGGGTTTAAGACGGCGTATCAATACCTTTCGGATAAAATACTTTCAAGGGCTGCTACCTTATACATCTATGTTACATGGGAAGAGTCTTTAAGGAAAAATAGAAGAAGGTTTAACCCTGACAGGCCTGATTCATGGCTTGAGCATGCACTGGAAGATAAAAAATTAGAAATGCTTTACAAAGAGTCTGATTGGGAAGAGTTTACCGCAAATGACCCTGATTTTATACATGTCAAGGATTTTAAAGTGCCTTATGCCGTTTTTAACAACATGCCAGAAAAGACAGATGACCCGGCAAAGATTAAGCCTCACCTTGAAGAGGTAATGAAAAACTTATGGGAAAATTATAAAAAGATACATTCATAAAAATTTTTAACGGTTCTTTTAAAAAGATTTTCAAAGCCTCTCTGTTTTAAGCAGGGGGGCTTTTTGTATAGCTAAAAAACTCAAAAGGAGAGTTTATGAATAGTTTTGTAAAGTCAATTCCGGTTATTCTGTTAATTGTCCTTGAATCTTTTGTTTACCTTAATTATTCCCATGACCTTTTTGTCGGGATTTTGCCCTTTGTAGTAATTGCCATAATCACTTATCTCTATTCTTTGAACAATCCGGTCGGACATAGCAAGGCTTTCAGGATAAGGTCATATTTTAACTGGATGATTTTAGGCCTTTCATATGCCTCTCTTTATATGGGAAGGTATAATTTAACGGTTGCTTCCGCAAAGTTTGACGAAATTGGCTTAATGTCTAAAGAGGCTTTCGGGGCTATATTCGGTATAGGGGCCGTTGTTTACGGGGTTTCTTTTATAGTAAACGGCCCTCTTGCAGATAAATTAGGCGGAAAGAAGACAATAATAATTGCCGCAATCGGTGCCGCAATTTCAAACGCAATTTTGGGATATGTAACTTACAATGTTATGAAAACAGGGGAGACTGCAAACCAACTTTTCTGGCCATTTTTGTTCTTCTATGCGTTGAATATGTACTTCCAGAGTTTCGGCGCGGTATCAATAGTTAAAGTAAACGCAGCATGGTTTCACATAAAAGAGAGGGGCGTTTTCGGTGGGATATTCGGGACTTTGATATCGTTAGGGATATTCCTTGCCTTTGACTTAAACGGAATGATACTGAATGAAACAAAAACCTTTATAAACGGCAAGCCTTACTATCACATATGGTGGGCATTCTTTGCTCCCGCGATTGTGCTTGTTATTTTTGCTATCCTTGATGTTTTGATAATAAAAGACAGGCCTTCTCAGGCAGGATTTGAAGACTTTGATACGGGAGACGCCACAAGGTATGAAGACGGTGCTCCAAAAGAGACAAGTTTTGAGATTTACAAAAGAATACTTACCCATCCTGTTATCCTTATGATGATTGCCATTGAGTTTTGTTCAGGCGTTTTAAGAAACGGAATTATGCACTGGGGTGTTCACTATGCCCACAATATGAAAACGGTTGAGATTGTAAACGGTGTTAAGAAAATGGTGTCAATAGCAGATGCCGATTTCTTTTTCCAGAATTGGGGCTTAATCTTAATGGTTGCAGGCATTACCGGGGGGTTTTTTGCAGGCTATATTTCGGATAAATTTTTTGGTTCAAGGAGAGGGCCTTCCGCTTTCTTCCTCTACTTCGGTATGTTTGTGGGGTTTGTGGTAATGGCCTTTGCAGTAAGGTATCGCTGGTATGATATTGTCGGATTCCTTTCATTCTTTATGTCAATGTGTGTAATTGGTGTTCACGGCATGCTTTCAGGCACCGCATCAATGGATTTCGGAGGGAAGGATTCTGCGGCAACTGTTGCGGGGGTTGTTGACGGCTTTGTCTATTTAGGCACAGGGTTTCAGTCAATTACTCTTGGCAAAATCCTTGAGAATGCAGGAAGTGACCCTTCAAGGTGGAACTACTGGCCGTTATTTTTAATACCTTTTACCCTTATAGGGCTTTATTTCACCTGGAAAATTTGGAATGCTTTTCCTGAAAAGCGAAAGGCTTAAAAGGAGGATTAATATGAAAAAATTTTTTCTTCTAATAACTGTTTTGATTGTTACTTCTTTTTTGTATGCCACTGATATAAAATTGCCGGCAAAAAGGAATTTAATAGTTAAGTCGGTTAAGATTGAGGCAATGAGAAAGGGGTTGAAGTTTAATATAAGTGCAAGTAGGGATGTAAAGTTTGCCTCTATTGTAATAGGGTTTTTGCCGAACAAAGAGGCTTTTTACCCTGTTTACAGGTTTTCAAAAAACAAGTTTGTTGATGGAAAAGATTTTTATATTTTGATTAAATGGGAAAAGTTTAAGTGGTATTTGAACAATGAAAAGACAATTGTGTTTTATAAAGTTAATCTTATAGATGAAAAAGGTGAATTAGAGCAGTATCGTTCAAGGGTTTTAATTTCAAAAGACAAAAAGTTACTACAAACTGTGATTTACGGCCCTTACCTTGACAGGGGGGAAAACAACAATTACATTGTTTCCTTTGAATTGCTCTATCCCGATAAGGCGACTTTGATTTTCAACGGCAAAAAGTATGTTTGCAATAAAAAGAAAAAGAGGCATTTCTTTAAAATAGGCAGGCTTGAAAAAGGGGAATACCTTTATAAAATTGAAGGCTATCCGAGAATTTTTAAGGCAAAGGTAAACGAAACAAATAATTTTTCATTTGCTTTTATGTCTGATTCAAGGAATAGAAAAACCGATTTTGACTCAAACTTTCAAAACACAAACGGAAAAATTGTAAATCAAATATTTTTAACCGCATATAACAAAGGGACTGATTTCTTTGTTTTTGTGGGAGATATGGTTACAGGTTATACAGGCTTCAGGGATGAGTTTGAAAGGGAGTTAAAGAGTTTTGCATACGCAACCGAGCCTATTTCCTCAATTATCCCTGTTTACGAGGGAATGGGGAACCACGAGGCTTTAATGGATTGTTTTGAAAGAGACGGCAAAAAGTATTGCAAAGACAAGAAAACACCGAATTCCGCGGAAGATGTCTTTGGTGAAGTTTTCGTAAACCCTGAAAATGCAGACTTTTCCGAAAAACAAGGTTTGCCTTCGTACAAGGAAAACCTGTACTACTTCAATTACGGCAACTGCCTGTTTGTTGTTTTAAACACAAATTACTGGTGGGGCTATAAGCCTGAAATATACGGAGGAAACCTTGAAGGGCATATAATGAAAAAACAATTGGAGTGGCTTGACAGGGTTTTGGCAGAACAAGGGAAGGGCAAAAAAGAGATATTCGTGTTTGCCCATGAGCCTGCATTCCCCTGCAGTGCACATTTAAAAGACGGTATGTACTACTGGGGCGGAGACCCGAAAAAGAATGACGGGATTGACAGGCATTATGTTATAGAAACAAGAAACAAATTTCTTAAAATTCTTGATAAACACGGTGTAAAAATAGTGTTTTTCGGTGATGAGCACAATTACACAAGGGTTTTAATAAACAAAGACATTGCCCCTATAAAGGGGGAGATTACCCAGATTATTTCAGGGGGAGCAGGTGCCCCGTTTTATGAACTTGCACCGCAATTCCCGTGGAAGAAGAATTTAAAGGCGTTTTCTAAAGAAAACCACTTTATTCTTGTTAATGTTGGGGAAAAAAAGGTAAAGGTTGAGGCTGTTTCAATTTACGGCTATGTACTTGACAGTTTTATTCTTGAATAATAAAGTTTTTAAAATATTTTTAAGGTAATTTATGTGCAAGGAAAAGGTTATTGTTTCAGCCTGTCTGTTCGGTTTAAGGTGCAGGTACAACGGTAAAATTCTTGAAAAAAGGGATTTGCCTGTTAAAAGAGAGAATGCGATTCTTGTCTGCCCTGAAATGCTTGCAGGGTTAAAGATACCGAGAACCCCCAGTTTCTTTACGAATGAAGGAACAGGTAAAGGCGTATGGGAAGGAAAAACAAGGGTTGTCTCAAGAGACGGGGAAGACAGAACAGAGGAGTTTATAAAAGGCTCTAAAAAAGCGCTTGCTATTGCCAAAAAACACGGGGTAAAAAAGGCTTATTTAAAAGAGCGCTCCCCTTCCTGCGGTGTCAATGTTGTCTATGTTATGGATGAGAGAAAGAAAGGCTCAGGGGTTACTGCCGCACTGTTCAAAGATAACGGAATTGAGGTAATAGGGATTGATTGATGGATAAAACAAAACTTACCCCCGCAATGAGGCAATTTATAGAGGTTAAGGAAAAGTTTCCCGAACATATTGTGTTTTTCAGAATGGGTGATTTTTACGAGATGTTTTTTGAAGATGCAATTAAGGCATCTTCTATTTTGGGAATTGCCTTAACAACAAGGAATACCAAAGGGGGTGCAAATGAAGCCCCTATGTGCGGGGTGCCTTATCACGCCTATGAAACTTATGCGTCCAAACTCCTTAAAGCGGGGCAGAAGGTTGTAATTGTTGAGCAGGTTGAAGACCCTAAAAAAGCGAAAGGGGTGGTGAAAAGAGATGTTGTTGCCGTTTTAACCCCTGCCACAAGCCACCTCGGTGTTGATGCAGATTACAAAAAGAATTACCTTGTTTCAATATACGCAACAGAAAAGAAGTCCGCAATGGTTGTTGGAGACCCGACAACAGGAGAGTTAAGCGTTTTCAGGTTTTCAGGGAAAAACTCTGCGGATAGGATGTTTGAGCAATTGGCATTGTTTGAGCCGAAAGAGGTTGTTGCCCCGTTCGGGGTGGTTGATGCAAGTTTTCTTGCCAAAAAGTTAGGCTATTCCCCTTCAATAAACGAGTTTGACGAATCCTTTTTCAATGAAAGGGAAGGGGAAGAGAAGATAAAGGAATTGTTCAATGTGTCAACTGTCGCTGGATTCGGCTTAAAGGGGAAAAGCGAGTGTTTAAAGGCTGTTGACGGTTATCTCAATTACCTTGAGGAGAATTACAGGACTGTTAACATTCCGGTTAAATCCATAGCTTTAAAAGAAGTTAGCGATTACTTGATTATAGATTCCACCACGAGGAAAAACCTTGAACTCTTTGAAACAAGTTTTGAAAGAAGCAAGAGGGGAAGTTTTTTCTGGGCGATAGACAGGACAAAAACCCCGCAGGGAAAGAGAAAACTCTCAGATTTTATAATGTTTCCATTAAAGTCGGTTGAGGGGATTGAGGCAAGGCTAAACTTTGTGGAGTGGCTTATTGAAAGCGGAAAGGTTGAGGAATTAGACGCACTTCTTTCCTATGTGGGGGATATTGAGAGGATTTTTTCAAAAGTTATTTTAGACTCTGTTAAGCCTCAGGAGTTAAATGTTTTGAAGCAATCCCTTGCGGTAACCCCTCATTTGAAGAGCATTTTATCAAGTTATCCCTTTAAAACCGTTGCTTCGGAGATTTCAAACCTTGAGCATATCTATCTTCTTATAGACAGGACAATTGCAGACGAGCCCCCAGCCGTTAAGGGTATGAATGTTATAAAAAACGGGGTAAACCCTGAACTTGATTCTTTAAGGGAGATTGTTTCCGATGTAAAGTCTTCCTTGAGAAAACTTGAACAGCAAGAGAGGGAAAAGACCGGCATTCAAAACCTAAAAGTGAAATACAACAAGGTTTTCGGCTATTATATTGAAATATCAAAGGCTAATTTGAGAAACGGGGTGCCTGAAGGGTATGAGAGAAAGCAGACCCTTGTTAACGCCGAGAGGTTTATCACAAAGGAATTGAAGGATTTTGAGGTTAAGGTTTTAACCGCTGAAGAGAGAATTGTTCAACTTGAACTTGAGATTTACCAACAATTGCTTGACAAACTTAAAGAGTACAGAAAAGAAATTTTTGAAACAGCGGAAAGCATTGCGATTTTAGATGTTTTGCTTTCCTTTGCAAAACTTGCAATTGAAAGGGATTACAGAAAGCCTGAGATTACTGAAAAAAGCATACTTTACATTGAACAGGGAAGGCACCCTGTTGTTGAGGTTTTTGAAAACGAGAGTTTTGTCCCCAATGACACAAATTTAACGGAAGAAAAGAGAATTGCAATAGTTACAGGCCCCAATATGGGAGGTAAGTCAACCTATTTAAGGCAGAACGCTTTAATTGTTTTGCTTGGGCAGATGGGAAGTTTTGTCCCTGCAAGAAAAGCGATAATCGGGATTGCAGACAGGCTTTTTTCAAGGGTTGGGGCTGGAGACAACCTGACGGCAGGCCAGTCAACCTTTATGGTTGAGATGATTGAAACCGCAAATATACTTCACAATGCAACCAAAAACAGTGTTATTATCCTTGACGAGATTGGAAGGGGGACAGCAACCTTTGACGGTTTGTCCCTTGCATGGGCTATAACCGAATTTCTTGCAAAAAAAGAAAAACAGGCACCGAGAACATTTTTTGCAACCCACTATCACGAATTAACAGATATTGACAAACTCTTTTCTAATGTTGCAAACTTCAATGTGGTTGTAAAAGAGTGGAATAATGAACTTATGTTTTTGAGAAAGGTTGTTCCCGGTGCCGCAGACAAGAGTTACGGAATTCAGGTTGCAAGGCTTGCGGGGCTTCCGAGAGAGGTGATAAAGAGGGCTTTTGAAATACTTGACAATATAGAAAAAAACGAGTTTTCATTGGACGGAAAGCCTAAAATCGCAAGTGAAAAGCCTGCGGAATTAAAGGAAAGGCCGCTCTTTATGTGGGAAGAGCACCCTGTTTTGGAAGAGTTGAAATCAATAAACCCCGATACCTTAACCCCCCTTGAGGCTCTTCAAATACTCTATAAACTGAAAAAACTTTTATAAAGGTTTTTCGTAAAAATAGACAAACACTTTTCAGGGGGCGGTTATGAATGATTTAATGGTTAAAGAAATTCCCCTCTCAAACAGGGGCAAGTTTTTTTTGTATTTGTCCTATCTGTTTTCATTTTTAATTCTTGTTTTAGGTGTTTACGCATACTTTCATCTGCCTCAAAAGGTTGCGGTTCACTTTGATTTGCAAGGCAATCCAAATAGGTTCGGCAGCAAGACTGAGATTCTGATTATTTCCCTTGTTTTTTTTGTTATATCCTTTATTTTTAGTTTTTTTGTCCACAAAAGGTATGCTTTGCTTAAAAACTTTCCGTATCTAATCAATATTCCCTCGTTTTACCTTTATGCGCAAAGATTATCGGAAGAGAGGCAGGCTTACTGGGTGGCACAGTATTTTGAACTTCTTGCTTTAGTGATGTTTATGACAAATTTTATGCTTCTGGTTATTGAGTACTTTATTTATGCTGGGGGAAACGCCGGGAAACTGCCTTCAAGTTTTAATTATTTTCTGTTTCCGTATGTTGTTTTGCTGCTTGTAATTACTATAGGTTACACCCTTAATA
>WFPG01000292.1 GCA_015487755.1 Acidobacteriota bacterium | reverse complement strand
TTTTATTTGCTATGCAAAAAAATTACTAAAGAATTGACGGCCGAATTTTTCGGCCGTCAACTATAAACTACCTAACTTCTACTTTTAAAGTAGCCTCATTTACAACAATCGGTTTGTACTCTTCTTTCGGAAGTTTCATGAATTCACCTAAAGAGCTTGGTATCTGGCTGTAATATAAAGTTGCTTTAATTGTAAGGGGTCCTTTGGCTATGTTTTTAGGTAATTTCCAGGTATAAGTTTCTACTTTTGTTTCTCTCGGCCCGATACGGTAATCAACAAGATTGTTTTCTGCAGTGTACCACTGGCAGATAGTCATTCTTCCTTTCGGGTCAAAGAAAGGCCTACGGAAAATCCTTGCACCGTCAGGAACATTGCCGTCTCTTTTAATTCCTTTGAAACCCTTGATTTCCATTATTTCACCCATGGCCTGATAGGCTAAAGCGGAAGAATTTGCTATTGTGTAATCTTCTCCTTTAAATCCTTTTTTGTCAACCGGAAGGTGAAATTTGTGTCCCTGGGAATCAATTGCCCAAACTTCAAGCCAGAGCATTCTTTCTTCTGAAGAGCCGGAAGGAACCATATGGCCTGCTTTCCCGTTGAAAAGCTCTGCCCTGACAACTAACTTGCCTTTTTTGGATATTCTCTGTTTGTTAGCGTAAAGTGCTAAATCAATAACCCCTGCTAATTTTGACGGTACATGTGAGCCGTGGAAGTTATGATGTGCCATATCCCGGCGCATTTTACCGCCTACAGCAGGTATTGCCGGGGCACGATACATATGGCAGTCCTGACAGGTAACACCTTCTTTTGCGTAAGGCCCTGCTTTCCATTCACGGTATGTTTCTTTTACCCACGCACCGTAAGGGCTTTGCTCGTCATGGCATGTTGCACAAAATTCGGCAGTCTGGATAAACTCTGAATGCACTACCCCGTGGTCAGGGCTTTCTGCATCTTTTCGAGGCCCCTGTTTGTCGCCTTCAGCCTCAACTTTAAAGCTGAAATTAAAAGGCTCTTTCTCGGTGGTTCCCACAATGTTGTGGCAAACCTCACAGGAAACCCCTTCATTAGCCCTGGTGTTAGCGGAGACGGGCTTTGGAGGAATGTCCCCGGTTAGAAAAGCAAGCGGTGAATGGCAGGCTATACAGCCTTCCTTAACTCCCGCCACTTTGGGTTCCTTTTTAGAATGCGGCAGAGCCAATCTAAAATATTCAACCTCATCCCAGCTGTGGGTATAAGATTTTGACATCATACTCTGGCTCCATTCCTGATAAATCTCCTTGTGGCACGCACCGCAACTTGAAGGTTTCTCAAAATCCGAGTACTTAAATTTTCCCATTTCCGCTGCTACAGCCTGGGAACCGACTCCTACTGCCACCGCGACAGCAATGAGCCAAAAAAAGAATCTTCTCATGTCCCCCCCTCCTTAGGATTTAATAATAAACATAAGAGGGAGCTTTTGCTCCCCCTTACGTTATAGCTCTTCGCTGTGCTCCGCCAGATATTCCGCTACTCCGTCAGGTGTGGGCTTCATTCCGGGTTTGCCCGGTTTCCAGTTTGCGGGGCATGCTTCCCCGTGCTCGTCAACAAACTGGATAGCATCAAGTGTCCTTAAAACCTCGTCAATATTTCTCCCAAAATCAAGAAAGTTGACGGTTGAGTGTTTTACAATACCGTCTTTTCCTATTATGAAAAGCCCTCTTAATGCAACTGAATCGTTAAAAAGAACATCGTAATCCCTTGAAATTTGTTTGGAAACATCCGCAACAAGCGGGTACTGGATATTGCCTATGCCGCCTTTTTCAACAGGGGTATTTTTCCATGCAAGATGGGTAAATTGTGAGTCAATAGATACCCCGATAACTTCAGCGTTTCTCTTTTTAAACTCTTCTAATTTGTGGTCAAAAGCAATAATCTCTGTCGGGCATACAAAGGTAAAATCAAGTGGATAGAAAAATAAAACAATATATTTCCCTTCATAATCTTTTAAAGATATCTCTTTAAAAGAGTTATCCGGCATTACTGCTGTTGCTTTAAAATCCGGTGCCTTTTGTCCTACTAAATTCATTATAAAACCTCCTAAATCTTTTTATTATTCATTTGGTGCGTAATAACACCTTTTTGGCGACATAACCTTACCTTCGTTTTTCAACTCTTTAATTGCCTTTGAAACCTCTTTACTGTCAATGTTTAACATCTTTGCGACATCTCCCGGCCTTACCGGTTTGCCCGCATCTTTCATAGCCTTTAAAACAGCGTCTTTTAATTCTGCCATATTTACC
>WFPG01000291.1 GCA_015487755.1 Acidobacteriota bacterium | reverse complement strand
TATAAGAGACAGATTATCCACTATAATGCTTTCATTCCTGTCAGGGCCTACCGAAACAAGGTAAAGTTTTGTTTCAAGATTGTCGGATATAAATTTCACATAATCTTTTGCCTCTTCAGGCAAGTCATCAAAATTTTTAATACCTGTAATGTCCGTTCCCCAACCTTTTAGAAATTTGTAATAAGGCTCAACTTTTTCAAGCACATCTATATCAGAAGGAAACTCTTTTAAAAGTGCCCCTTTGTACCTGTAACCTATGCAAACGGGGATTTCTTCAAACTTGCTTAAAACATCAAGTTTCATTAAAGCAATATGGGTGTAGCCGTTTATTATTGAAGCATACTTCGCCGCAACAAGGTCAAACCACCCGCACCTTCTCGGCCTCCCCGTAGTTGTACCGAATTCACCGCCTACAGACCTTAAAATATCCCCTATCCCGTTTTCAGCTTCGGTAGGAAAAGGGCCGTTTCCAACTCTTGTACAATATGCCTTAAATATACCGATTGAATAATCAAGTTCCTTAGCAGGGAAACCGGTCCCAGATGAAATTCCCCCCGATATAACCGAAGAAGAGGTTACAAAAGGGTATGTACCGTGGTCAATATCAAGCAATGAGGCTTGAGCCCCTTCAAAAAGTATTGATTTTCTTTCTCTAACAAAAGAGTTAAGCCTGTAAACGGTGTTTGAAACAAAAGGTGCTAAATAATCCCTAATTTCAATAAGTTGATTGTAAAGGTTATCTATATCAACACTTCCAGACTTGAAATAGTTTTCAAAAAGGTAATTCAGGCAGTCAACATTGTCTTTAAGCATAATTTTTAAGCCTTCGTCATTGAATAAATCAATAACCCTTATTCCTGTCCTTAAAGCCTTTGTTGCATATGCGGGGCCTATTCCCCTTCCAGTTGTGCCGATCTTTTTAAAAAACCTATTTTCTTCAAGAGCTTTATCCAGTATTTTATGAAAAGGAAGGACAAGGTGAGCCCTGTCGCTAATTATCAACTTTTCAGGAGTTACTTTTACACCGTCTGACTTTAAGTTTTCTATCTCATCTTTTAATCCAAAGGGGTCTATAACAACTCCGTTTCCAATTATGCAAACTTTATCATCATGAAAAATGCCTGACGGAACAAGGTGGAGAAAGTAAGTTTTACCTTCAATTACAACAGTGTGTCCTGCATTGCTACCGCCCTGAAACCTGACTACTACATCAAAATCTTTTGAGAGGATATCAATAACCTTGCCCTTGCCTTCGTCTCCCCATTGTCCCCCTGTCACACAAATGTTGATTCCCATATCTATCTCCAAAAATTTTTTTACTCAGACTTAATAAATTTTACCACAGGGAAATAAAATTATAGGACAAAAACAAAAAAAGCGGGGATTTCTCCCCGCCTGAATTTAGGTTTTATTTATTTTCTTCTTTAAGCAACTTCTCTATTTCATCCATTGTTTCGTTAAAAACCTTCATTGTCGTTTTAAACGGAACATCGGTTTCAAGGTCTGCGCCTGCTTTTCTTAAAATATTTATCGGAGTATCGGAACAACCGGATTTAATAAATCCGAGATACTCTTCAACATCTTTGTGATTACCGTGAATTACCTTCTGAGCAAGGTGGGTTGACGCAATCAACGAGGTAGCGTATTGATAAACATAAAAGTCATAGTAAAAATGAGGAATGTACGCCCATTCAATACCGTAAAGGTCGTCAACCTTGCAAATTCCTTTATCGTGCCCGTAATACTTTCTAACAATTTTTAAATACAACTTTGATAAATCTGCACCTGTTAATGCTTCCCCTTTCTCAACCCTTTTGTGAATCTCAAGTTCAAACTCGGCAAACATAGTCTGCCTGAAAATAGTCTGCCTTATATTTTCAAGAAGGTGTCCTAATAAAAATAATTTCATTTCCCTGTCCTTTGTATGGGTTAACAGGTAATGGTTGAGAAGGTTTTCATTAAATGTTGAAGCAACCTCTGCAACAAAGATTGTGTAATCTGAATAAACATAAGGCTGATAGGTGTTTGAAAACATAGAGTGCATTGAATGCCCTAATTCGTGAGCAAGAGTTGAAAGAGATTCATAATCGTCATTGTAGTTCATAAGTATATACGGGTGGACTTCATAAGCGTTTCCGCTTGAGTATGCCCCGCCCCTCTTACCGTCATTTGGATATACATCTATCCACCTCTGGGAAAAAGCCCTGCGCAAATAGGTGTGATACTCTTTGCCAAGGGGATTTAATGCCGCTTCAATAATCCTCTGCGCATCTTCATATGAGTATTTTGCATTTACACTTTTTACCAGCGGGGTGTAAAGGTCTGCATATGTTAACTCTTTTAAGCCTAACATTCTCTTTCTTAACTTTAAATACCTGTGAAGAGAAGGCAAATTATCGTTTATCTCTTTTATCAACTGATAGTAAACCTTTACAGGCACTTCATTCGGGTCTAATGCAGCCTCAAGAGAAGAGTTATACTTCTTTGCGCTTGCGTAAAACCAGTCTTTTTTAACCTGAGCATAGAGCAATGTGCCGAATGTATTTTCAAAACTTTTGTATGTACCGAAGAATTTTGGAAAGACAATGTTTCTTATCTTAATGTCGGGGTTTGAACGCCATTTTGTGTACGCCGCCTGGTTTAATTTTACCTTTTCCCCGTTTAACTCAACAACAGGGAAAGGCATGTCCGTATATGAGAAAATTGAATAAGTCTGATAAGGCGCATCGGCAATCATAGAGGTTTTTGCAAGAAGCGCCTCTTCTTTTTTAGAAAGTATGTGCTTTTTCTTTTTTATAACCCTTGAAAGCATCAATTCGTATAGTTTTAATTCCTTGTCTTCTTTGAGAAACTGCTTTATTTTCTCTTCGCCTATTGAGATTATTTCAGGTTCAATAAAAGAAGACGCCTCTGCAAACTTTCTTGCGACATTATATGTTTCGTTTTTTAACTTTAAATTTTCGGAATTTGACAAGTTTTCGTCAGCCCTTAACGAAACATAGGTCATTAACCTGTCTAACTCTTTATTAAGGTTGAAATATGTGTCAAGGCATTCCCTTAACTCTTTAGCGGATTCACCTAATTTGCCCTGATATTTTGACAGAGTATCAATCTTTTTCTCAAACTCCGCCCTTTTTTGTTTAAACACCTCAACAGACGGGTAAAGGTCTTTGAGATTCCACTTATACTTTTCAGGAATCTCGTCCCTTGATTTTGTAACAGCAGTCATGGTGAACAACAACATAAAACTTAAAACAACAAAAAACTTCATACAGCCTCCTAATGGTAAATTATAAACTCTATATTAGGTTTAATTTCTCCCGTTTTCGGGTCAACCATAATGTTTTTCCCGTGCTGCTCGTAATAAGGCAATGAAAGAATTTCATGAATCTTTTTACTGCACTTTTCAACAGGCTGAGTCCCCTTTTTAAACGCTTCCAAAATTATATCCTGAGGCTTGCACCCTGCATTTATATTTGCAAGCAAACCGCTCCTTTTGTCAATAGGCACCCTTACTATTCCCTTAGGCACAGGCCAATCGGTTTTAACGGTGTTTTTTATATACTCTCTCATAAAATCTATCCATATAGGCAATGCAGCCCTTGCGCCTGTTTCTTTATTGCCAAGGCTTTTCTTTAAATCAAATCCAACCCATACACCGAGTGTTATATTCGGGTCGCTTCCTACAAACCATGCATCGGTATAATCGTCGGTAGTTCCCGTTTTTCCGCATAAATTCCAGTTTAATTGTTTTGCCCTTCTTCCCGTTCCATGCTCTATAACCCCTCTCATCCCTTCCAGGGTAATGTATGCGGTTTCAGGGGAAATAGCCCTGTACGAGAGAATTGTTTGTTCTTCAAGGGTATTTCCATACCTGTCGGTAACCTTTCTAATAAAAAACGGCTCGGTGGTTACCCCTAAATTGGCAATAGTACCGTATGCCCTGCAAACTTCGTAAAGTGTCAAATCGGTAGAGCCTAAAGCGGAAGAAAGGTAAGGGGCAATCCTTTCTTTTATCCCCAACTTTTTGGCAAAAGACCTGATTTTTTTATAGCCTATCCTGTTAAAAAGTTTTACTGAAACAATGTTTTTTGACTTTTCAAGAGCGGTTCTCAAGGTAATTAGCCCGTCGTATTCGTGGTAATAGTTTTTCGGCTCATAGGGCTCAGGCTCGTCAACCTCCCCTTCCCTTATCTTTTTCTTGTACTCCTCGCTTAATTCGTACTTCTGGATATTGCCGTACTCGTCAACATAGAAGAGTTTCGGGTCTAAAAATATTGTAGGCTCGTCAAAGAATGTATCGGCAAGGGTAAAAGCACTGTCAAAAGCAGCACCGTAAAGTATAGGCTTAAACACAGAGCCTGTCTGCCTTTTTGCCTGTATTGCCCTGTTAAACTTTGAGCGCTTAAAACTGTAACCCCCTACCATTGCAAGTATTTCCCCTGAATGGTGGTTTATTGCAAGCAATGCCCCTTCTACTTTAGGCTCCTGGTCAAGGGATATTCTAAACTTGTTGTGCTCAGGGTCAAATTTATAAATCTTAAACAAAACAACATCGCCGGGCTGCAAAATATCGTTAACCTTTTTTGCCTTTGTCCAGACAATCTCGTATTTGCCTATCTTTATTTTGTAATCCTTAATCCTTACAATTGCCGATTTCTCGTCAGATTTTACTATAACCCCTTCAACAGAGTCGCCCTCTTCTATAGTTTTATTCCATGTGGGAGACCAGTAGGTTTCAATCTCTTCCTTTTTCACGAATTTCTTATCTTCAAGCCTGAAACCCTGCCTTTTGTCAAGTGCTTTCAAACCGTTTTTCACAGCCTCTTCAGCCTTTTTCTGCAGCCTTAAATCAAGTGTTGTATAAACATTTAAACCGTCATCTAAAACAGTGTCCGCTCCGTATTTCTCATAGAGATACTTTCTAACCTCTTCAAGAAAGTATGCCCCTACCCTGTCTTTTACAACCTTGTTTTCACCGGGCAAAACAAGCGGGGTTTTCACAGCTTCTTTGTACTGCTCCTTTGTTATATAACCTTCATCAAGCATTCTTCTTAAAACATGGTCTCTTCTCTTTTTTGCAAGTTTTATATTCCTTGTAGGCGAATACCTTCCCGGTGCCTGAACAAGCCCTGCAAGAAATGCGCTTTCAGGTATTGTTAACTCTGCGGCATCTTTTCCGAAATAATACCTTGATGCAGCCTGCAAACCGTAAAGCCCCCTTCCGAAGTACACCTGGTTTGCATACCTTTCAAATATCTCCTCTTTGGTGAAAAGCCTTTCAACCTGAATTGCAAGAAGAGCCTCAGTTATTTTTCTCTTAATAGTTTTTTCTTTTCTTCCTGTCATCTGCTTTACAAGTTGCATTGTAATTGTGGAAGCACCTTGAGAAGCCCTTCCCGTCATTAAATCGTAAATAGCCGCCCTTAAAATGCCTAAAGGGTCAACGCCTACATGCTTGAAAAACCTTGCGTCTTCAACAGCAACAAGGGCTTCAACAAAACTTTTTGGAATATCGTTATAACTTATCAGTTCCCTCTTTTCCCTCGCAAATGTGCCGATTACTTCGCCGTGTATATCGTAAACCTTGGTAACAAGTTTAGGCTTAAAGTTTCTCAACTTTTCCATTAACTCATTGTTCTGCCCTAAAGATACAATATACTTTGCCAGCCCTATTCCGAAAAGAATACAGAAAATAAAAAACATCGAAAGGTATAGTAATTTTTTTCCAAAAGGTTTTTTCTTTCCTTTTCTCAATTCTTTTAAACTTAACTCTTCTTTGTCTCTTTCAATTACAATTTCTTCACTGCTTTTTTTCTCATTCATCTAATTTCTCCAGAACCGATTTTACCTTTTTTTCCATTCTGTTTAAGTCATCTCCCCTGTCATCAATGCTAATCCTTGTAAGCACCCTGTTTGAATGCTGCTTCATTATAATATGGCATTTTTTTATTAAATCAAAAACACTATCGGTATCCCCTTCAACAATTGTGCCCATTGGGGTTAATTCATATTTTAAACCGCTTTTTTTAACCTCTTTTAAAACAATTGCCACATACTTTGAAAGAGATTCATCCCCTGTTATAGGCACGATTGAGAACTCGGCAATCATCTCATAGCCTCCAATCCGAAAAGGTAGGTGTGGTTTAAATCCCCGAAAAGGTAAAACCCGCATAAAGGCTTTTCGCTTTCAGCAACCATTCTGTAAACATCTGCATTATCAAATACATCTTTCCCAAGGGAAACAAATTTCTGCAACGGGGTTAAACTTATCGTCTTTTCCTCAATTAAATTGCCGTTAATGTCAAATCCCTTTAAATTAACCGATACATCTTTATTGTTAGGGTTAAAAATCCCTATACCCGTCCACTCGGTATCACCTGACGGCATAATTGCAAAGTAAAGTTTCTTTGAGTAAATAGCCGAAGAGTTTAACCCCCCGAAAATGTCTTCGGTAATATCTTCCCCCCTTTTTGTCCCGAAAAGGTAAAGCCCCTGCACAGGCAAATCTGACACTATTTTCATAGCCACGGCATCTTCAGGCAAGCCATTGTCAAAGTAATCGGTAACAATACCGACCGATTTGCCCTGCGGCTCAATAGTTATATCCGCTTCCGCAACGCTGTTTCCCTCTGAATCAAGTGCAATCAATTTAACAGAAGTTTCCAAACTGTTGGGGTTAACTATGGAAATTCCAGTCCACCAGAAGTATCTGACATCAATATGGGGGAGGTAAAATACCCTTGCTAATTGTGGGGTTAATGTTAAAGCGGTAGCCTGATAGTAATCTCCCGTTATAAGCCTGAACATCTCAACCCCTGTAAAATCTGCATCGCTTTGAGCAATACCCCACGGGTTTGATATATTGTCATTATAAAAATCGTTAAAGTTAATCAAAAAAGATGAATTTTCCGCAAAATTTTCATTTAGCAAATCATCTCCGTAATTAAAATACTCACCGCTTTGGTTAAAAGAAAAGTATGAAAAGGTTTCGTAAAGGTAAGTCTGGGTGGCTATATGGCTTACCACCGTATTTTTCAAATCAAGCATTTTGCCTTCATAGGCGATAGCCTCGTTGCCCTCTTCGTTCTTCCCGTAAACGGAAGCGTTTATCTCAATTGAATCGGGAAAAACCTTTAAATAAGCATAGTCAGAGCCGTCAAACTCTTTTGTCTGAAAAGGCAAAAAGTGCTCTGTTGAAACATTTATCTCTTCACCGTTTGCATTGTACCAGTGAAGTTCGGCATTCCCCTCGCTATCGCTTAAATTGCTTATAACCACATTCTTTTTAAACCCTCTGCCAAAATCAGTAAGTGGAAGGTAAACAGGAAAACTTCCGTCAACCGTTAAGGTGTAATCTCCTCTTTCCTTTACAGGGGAATACACCTTTACAGTGTATGTTCCCTGTTCAAGAAAAATATCTAATGATTCGTCACCGTCAAAATCGTTATCTGTCTCGGCAATAACACTATCACCGTCAAACACCCCGAGGTATAAATCAATATCCGAATTCAGGGAGATCTTCACATCCATAGGATTTGAGACTTTCAAAGAATAGTAGTCTGTATCTTCCGCAGAAATGAGAGAAGATAAAACACTCCCCCTTTCAAGATAAAAGATATTGTTTTCAAAATTGTTAGGCTCAAAAGGGTCTTCCGATTTATCGGGAGTAACCGCAAAAGACACACTTTGTGTTTCCCCGTTGAATGTTAATTCTGCATTGTATTCGCCAACCCCTCTAAAATCTATCCTTTTATAGAATATTGCATCTCCGTCAAAACCGCATTGTTCGCTTATCTCTTTAACAGTGCCGTCAGGGTAGGTTATTTTTAAAACAACACTATCTCCTGTGTTTACACTCCCAAGGGCTGAAACGACATAAAAACAGCCGTTTGAATAGTCAATGCTTTCAACACTCCGGGGAATATAATCCCCGAAAGTTGCATCGTAGTAATCGGTTATGCTTATATCAAACGAATAGGCAAAAATAGATAAAACAAAGCAAAAAACAATACCAAACCTTTTCATTTTCACCTCTACAAAGTTTCAACAGTTTCAAGAGAATAGATAGGGGTAGGTTGATTTTGTTTAGCAACATCCACGCTTATCGGCATTCCTTTTACAACCCTTAATACATTCATTAAAGCGATATCGGGGTTATTGTTCTCCTCGCTTAGATGGGCAAGCACTATATAACTTGTTTTATCCGAAACAACCCTTTCAACAAGTTTTGCGCAATCACCGTTTGATAGGTGCCCTTTTCTGCTTGCTATTCTCTGTTTAAGTTCCCACGGGTAATTGGATAATTTTAACAATTCAGGGTCGTGGTTTGACTCAACAACAAGGGCATTGCAGTTTTTTAATTCGTGGGCAACAAGTTCTGTCGGATAGCCTAAATC
>WFPG01000290.1 GCA_015487755.1 Acidobacteriota bacterium | reverse complement strand
GTCATTATGTGTGCAGGGAAAATTGTAATTAAATTGTCTATTGCTTTTAATGTGAATAAGAAGTCGGAAACTCCCTCAATTGAATTGAACATAATAAAAGGCCTTCCAATTGTATTTTTAACCCCGTAATTTCTGAAAAGGTTAATAACCTTGTCCGCCGCTTCAAAAGAGGGAAATAACAAAACTGTATGAACGGATTTTCTTCTGTTTTTAGTTATCGGTGCGGTTAAAACCACTTCGGTTTGCAAAACAAAGTATCTATTGTCATTAGGGGAGAGGGCAAAAACGCCGTTTTTTACTTCTATTAAAGATGTCCTTAATTTATTCAACCAGAAAGGATGAAGGCAATCTCCCGTACCGAATACATCTATCCCCTTTTTTTCCATTGATTCCCTGATTTTTTCAAGGCTTATTTTTCCTACCCCGCCTGAATACCCGCTGTGGGAATGTAAATCAAGTGCTAAAAGCAAATTCTCTCCAAATAAATTTATTACCTTTAAAATTCTAATTGAAATTATTATATTTAGCAATTACATACTTTGCTTTTCTTTTTCTTTTTTTAGGATAAAATAAAAGAGGGCGTTTTTGTTGAAAATTTCTTGTAAAGGAAAAAAATTATTATATAATTTAGATTGAAAAAAGAGTTAAGGAGGTAATATGAGAAAACTTAAAGATAGAATATTTGAAGTAGGAGCGATTGATTGGGATAGAACTTTGTTTGACGAGTTAGTTCCATTGCCTGACGGCACAAGTTATAACTCCTATTTGATTTTAGGAAGCCAGAAAATTGCTTTAATTGATACTGTTGAGCCTTACAAAAAAGATATTTTTTTCAAGCATATTGAAGAAGTCGGTGTTGAAAGGATTGATTACCTTATTTCAAACCACGCCGAGCAAGACCATTCAGGTTGTATTCCCTTTGTTTTGGAAAGATTTCCTGAATGCAAGGTTGTAACAAATCCCAAGTGTAAGGCTTTTTTAATTGAGCATTTGCATATCCCTGATGAAAAGTTTATAGAGGTAAAAGACGGGGATACCCTTTCATTAGGGGATAAAACACTTGAATTTATCTACACCCCGTGGGTTCACTGGCCCGAAACAATGTCAACCTATCTTATTGAAGACAAAATCCTTTTTTCCTGCGATTTCTTCGGTTCACACAGGGCAACCTCAAACCTTTTCGTTAAAGACGAATACAAGGTTGTTGAAGACGCTAAGAGGTACTATGCCGAGATTATGATGCCTTTCAGAAACCACATAAAAAGGAATATAGAAAAGGTTGAAAAAAGGGAAATTGAAATGATTGCCCCTTCTCACGGCCCAGTTTACCACAAGCCTTCATTGATAATTGATGCATACAAAGACTGGATTTCAGAGAGGGTTGAAAACAAGGTTTTAATCCCATTTGTTTCAATGCACGATAGTACAGAACACCTTGTCAATGAACTTGTTGAAAGGCTGATGAACAAAGGGATTGAGGTTATACCTTACAATTTAACAACCACAGATGTGGGAGAACTTGCAATGGCTTTAGTTGATGCCGGCACTGTTGTTTTCGGCTCTCCCTATGTTTTAGGCGGGTTGCACCCTCAATGCGTTTACGCCGCTTATCTGACAAATGCTTTAAGGCCTAAAGTTAAATTTGTTTCAATGATAGGCTCTTACGGCTGGGGCGGGAAAGGGATTGACCAGTTGAAATCCCTTATAGTTAACCTTAAAGCAGAGTGGATTGAGCCTGTCTTAGTAAAAGGGTTGCCTAAAAAGGAAGACTTTGAAAAATTAGACGCTTTTGTTGAAGAAATTGCAAAAAGGCACCAAACACTTTAAGGAGGGAGTATGTACAACGAAGGAGATAAAGTAAAAGACTTTTGCTTGAAAGGTTTATCCCCTGAAGGGGAAGAAAAAGAATACTGTTTGAAGGATTTTTTAGGCAGGGGCAAAAAGGTTATTGTTTACTTTTACCCCAAAGACAATACACCGGGTTGCACAACCGAGGCCTGCGATTTCAGGGATAATTTGAACAGGATAGGGGATAAGGCGTTTGTCATCGGGATTAGCCCCGATAGTTTAGCAAGCCATAAGAAGTTTAAAGAAAAATATGAATTAAACTTTCCCCTTCTCTCAGATACCGAAAAAAAGGTTATGGAAGACTTTGGTGCTTACGGTGAAAAAAAGATGTACGGCAAGGTTAGAATGGGGGTAATCCGCTCAACCTTTATACTTGACCAAGACGGCACAATTTTAAAGGCAATGAGAAATGTCAGGGCAAAAGGCCATGTTGAAAAGATTTTAAAACTCCTTGAAGAGTTATAATTAAAGTTGAAGCAGTTTTTTTAATAGTTTGCGGGGATGAAAAATCCCCGTTTTTTTATTTAAAAAAACCTTGAATAGCACAATATGTTGTGGTATAAATTTATAGCAAACACAAAATATTATAGGTGAG
>WFPG01000289.1 GCA_015487755.1 Acidobacteriota bacterium | reverse complement strand
TATAAGAGACAGATTCCAGATCCTTTTCAGTAACCCTGTGAGAAAATGTTTTATATGTCCAGAACTGATAAAAGATAACAATAGGTACAAAGATTACCGCAACAACCGTCATAATCTTCAGCGTCAAAGGTGAAGAAGAAGAATTGTAAATTGTTAAACTTGCATTCGGGTCAATGCTTGAGGGGAAAAGGTTGGGGAACAATCCGCCTACACCCCAGAAAGTGGTAAAAAGAATTGTAGCAGAGGAAGCAAACCAGCCTTTCCAACTTTCCCCTTTAACAAGGTAAACCTTTACCATAATTAAAGCAATCACCGCTATCAACGGGATTATAAACAGTACAGGGTTGTTAAAATAATTATCCCATAATTTTGTAGCAACGTATGAATAAAAAAGGAAAATTACCGCAAATACTAAAACCGCATTCCACAATTTATCGGCAATTGTCTTTGCCCTTTCGCTTAATTCACCTTCAGATTTCGACCACAGCCACAAACTTCCGTGCATCATAAAAACAAGCACAAAAAGTATTCCGCCTATAAGCCCGTATGGATTCAAAAGTTTTAAAGTGTTGCCGTGATACATTCCGTTAACATCAAACGGAATGCCTTTAAATATGTTTGCAAAGGCAACTCCGAAAAGCAAAGCGGGAAGAAAACTGCCGAAAACAAGGCAAAAATCCCAGATTTTTCTCCATCCTTCCGAATCGTGTTTGCTTCTAAATTCAAAAGCCACACCCCTTAAAATCAAAGCAAAGAGGATAAGAAGCAAAGGAGTGTAAAGCGTTGAAAACATAATCGCATAAGTTTTGGGAAAAGCGGCAAATGTCGCGCCGCCTGCCGTAATAAGCCAAACTTCGTTTCCGTCCCAGAACGGCCCCATAGCATTGTATATAATCCTCTTTTCATTTTCATCTTTCGCTAAAACAGGCAACAACGAGCCTAAACCAAGGTCAAACCCGTCAAGCATAAAATAGACTGCCCACAAAACAGCCCATAAAACAAACCATATCTCCTGCCAAATCATAACGCCACCTCCTTAATCCTTAGGCCCTTGCTTGGCTGTTTTAAAAATCAGGTAAAAATCAGCAATACCAAGCAATGTATATACAAGAGTAAACGCAATTACCGAAGTAAGAACCTGTCCGGTAGTAATTGTCGGAGAAACCGCATCTTTAACCTTCATTAAACCGTAAACAATCCACGGCTGCCTTCCTACTTCCGCAAGAGTCCAGCCTAAAAGTATGGCAAGATAGGTTAAAGGAACAGAGTAAATTAAGATTCTTAAAAATTTCGGATGATTCTCTATTTCGTCTCTCTTCCAGAATCCGTATAAAGTTAAAAGAATGAATAAAAAGCCTAATCCGACCATTATTCTAAAACTCAAGAAAGTGGGCAATACCGGAGGCCTTTCGTCTTTCGGAAAGTCTTTTAACCCTTTCACTTCCGCAGAAGTATTCTGGAAAGCAAGAAAACTTAACATTCCCGGGATAGGCAAAGCCTCTATTGCATTTTTCTCATTGTCGGTATCAGGCCACAGCAAAAGGTAAATAGGAGCATTGGATCTTGTTTCCCAGAGTGATTCCATTGCCGCTAATTTAGTAGGCTGTGTTTTTGCAACTTCTGCTGCATGCTCATGCCCAATAGCAACAACAAGGATTGAAGCAATTAATGCATATGTTATTGCAATTTTAAATGATTTTTTAAAGAAAGAAACATTGCTACCTCTAATTAAATGATAAGCGCTAACTCCTGCAACAAAAAATCCTGCCAGAGTCATGGCGGCTGTTATCTGATGGCTGAATTTAAGCCAAACATAAGGCTGAAACACAACGGAGGAAAAACTCGTTAATTCAGCTCTTCCGTTTCTAATAACATAACCGACGGGATGTTGCATCCAAGCATTGGCGGTTAAAATCCAGATTGCCGAAACATTTGTTCCGATAGCGACAAGCCAAATTGCAAGAAGATGCATCTTTTTAGATAGTTTATCCCATCCAAAAACCCATACAGCAATAAAGGTTGATTCAAGGAAAAAGGCAACTGTTGCCTCAATCGCAAGTAAAGAACCGAAGACATCACCTACATACTGTGAATACCTTGACCAGTTTGTCCCGAATTGAAACTCCAGGGTAATACCGGTAACAACCCCAATGGCAAAGTTTATAAGGTAAATCTTACCCCAGAACTTTGCCATTTTCTTATACTCCTCATCTCCGGTTTTCACATACTTTGTTTCCATCCAGACAAGAAGCCACACCAACCCCAAAGTTAACGGAACAAACAAAAAGTGGAAATAGGTTGCGATTGCGAATTGCAATCTCGAAAGAATAGTTACATCCATAAAAACCCTCCTCCTAAAATAATAAACATTTTCCTTTTAAAATTATTCTAACATAATTATATAGTTTACAAACAATTTTTTTCAATATATCCCATACAAAAAACTCGCTATTTGACAAAAATCAAAAAAATTTTAAATCGTTTTTTTCTGGTATAATCTACTGGGGAAGGTAATTATGGCTGAAGCGT
This sequence comes from Acidobacteriota bacterium, assembly GCA_015487755.1. Lineage (GTDB taxonomy): Bacteria > Acidobacteriota > Holophagae > Thermotomaculales > Thermotomaculaceae > Thermotomaculum. The sequence continues at coordinate 53 of WFPG01000289.1, read as the reverse complement.
TTAAAAACATTCTGATTGACGGATTGCCGAGAACGGGAAAAAAGGATTTAGCA
>WFPG01000288.1 GCA_015487755.1 Acidobacteriota bacterium | reverse complement strand
TTTCAAGGGCTCAGAGCGGCATTGCTTACCATTCACCGGCTGTAGATATTACCCAGGAAGTTATAAAAAGGTTTGATGCTACAAAATAAAATTTTCAGGCTTTCTGAATTAGCAAAAAAATTCGGCCTTGTATTAAAAGGAAACGATATTGAGATAAAGGGAGTGGCTTCTATTGAAGAAGCCTCTCCCTTTTCTATTTGCTACGTTAGGGACAGATCTTTTCTTGAAAAGGCAATAAATTCAAAAGCGGGGGCTGTTATTGTCCCTGAAGGGCTTGAAGCCGATTTAAATAAGCCTGTTTTAATAGCAAAAGACCCGTACCTTGCCTTTATTGAGATTGAAAAACTTTTTTTAAAGCCTTTTAACATTTATTCTGATATGTCAAAAACCTTTATCCACCCTGATTCTGAAATAGGGGAGAATGTGGAAATTGCACCTTTTTGCTATATAGGCGCAGAGGTAAAGATAGGAGACAACGTGAGGCTTTTCCCGGGGGTGAAAATCCTTGATAAGGCTGAAATTGGTTCAAATACAGTTATCTATCCCAATGTTACAATCTTTGAAGGGTGCAAAATAGGTAAAAATTGCCAGATAGGTGCTAATTCAACAATTGGGGGAGACGGGTTCGGTTTTCACTTTGCAAACGGAAGGCACAACAAGGTGCCTCAAATAGGCATTGTGAGGATTGAAGATAATGTGGAAATCGGGAGCAATGTTGCAATTGACAGGGCAACCTTCGGTGAAACTGTTATCGGAGAGGGGACAAAAATAGACAACCTTGTCCAGATAGCGCACAATGTGAAAATAGGCAAACATTGTATCCTTGTTGCAATGGTAGGCATTGCAGGGAGCACTGAAATCGGTGATTACACTGTAATTGCAGGCAAGGCGGGAATTACAGGCCACATTAAAATCGGCAAAGGGGTAACAATCGGTGGCGGTTCTGTAGTGCTTAAATCGGTTAAAGACGGGGAATTTGTGGTAGGTTATCCCGCAATAAACGATAAAGAGTGGAAAAGGTTACAGGCTTACATATCAAAACTTCCTGAAATGTATAAAAAATTAAAAAAAATAAAAAGGGAAGATTAGAGTAAGGTAAGAGGAGGATGGAGAGGATGGAATTATTATTTGAAGATATTAAAAAGATTTTGCCTCATAGATACCCTTTCTTATTGATTGATAAGGTGTTAGAGGTTGAGGCTGATAAAAGGATTAAGGCAATTAAAAATGTTACGGGAAACGAGCCTTTTTTTCAGGGGCATTTCCCCCACCATGCGGTTATGCCCGGGGTTTTAATAATTGAAGCAATGGCTCAGGCAGGTGCTGTATGCCTTCTTGTTGAAAGAGAGGTAAAGGGTACATTGGTATTTGCGGGAATTGAAAAGGCAAAGTTCAGAAAACCGGTAGTGCCGGGGGATACAATTACCTTTGAGGTTGAGGTTTTGAACCTTAAAAAGAAATTTTGCAAACTGAAAGGAAAGGCATTTGTTGAAGGAACAATGGTAGCCGAAGCAACCTTTTCTTCGGCTTTAGCAGAAATGTAACAGGGAGGAATTATGATTCATCCGACTGCAATTGTCGGTAAAAATGTTGAGATAGGGGAAAATGTTGAGATAGGCCCTTTTTGCGTAATTAACGACAATGTGAAGATTGGGGACGGCACAAGGCTTATCTCTCATGTGCAGATTGACTCCAATACTGAAATTGGCAAGAACAACACAATCTACCCCTTTTGCGTTTTAGGTTTCCCCCCTCAGGATTTAAAATACCACGGGGAAGATACAAGAACAATTATTGGCGATGAAAATGTAATCCGTGAATATACTACGGTTCACAGAGGGACTGTTACGGGAAGAAGCGAAACAATTGTAGGCTCCAAAAACTTTATTATGGCTTACAGCCATATAGCCCATGATTGCCTTGTAGGAGATAACAATATCTTTGTTAACGGGGCAACTTTAGGTGGGCATGTCACTGTAGGCAATGGAGTTTACATAGGCGCGTACTCAGGAGTTCACCAGTTTTGCAGAATAGGGGACCATGCATTTATAGGCGGTTATTCGGTTATAACTCAGGACGCACTTCCTTTTGTCAAGACAGTAGGAAACAGGGCTAAGACATACGATATAAATGTTATCGGACTTGAAAGAAAGGGTTTTCCGAGAGAAACCATAGA
>WFPG01000287.1 GCA_015487755.1 Acidobacteriota bacterium | reverse complement strand
GATTTTAACCATAGCAGTCCCTGAAAGTTTTGAAATTACCTTAATTGACGAACTTGAAACAAGGCTGGGCAAAAGAATAACCATACAGTATGAAGACGAAGAAAAGATTAAAGAGATTTTAAAGAAAAGCGAATCTTCCCAGAGGGCACTTGAAGAGGCTTCCTCTGAATTAAAACTTCAAATAGTAAAAGAAACCGAAGACGGGGAAGATGTTTTATCAATTGACGCTGTCGCAAAGGAAACAAGCCCCATAGTAAAACTTATAGATACCGTTATCTTTAACGCATTGCAAAAAAGGGTAAGCGACATTCACATTGAGACAAGGGACGATTCGGTTGTTATAAAGTACAGGGTTGACGGTGTCCTCTATCAGGCAATGGATAAAATAGATAAGCAGTACCACAATGAGATTATCTCAAGAATAAAAGTAATGGCCGAACTTGACATTGCCGAAAAGAGAATCCCTCAAGACGGCAGGTTTAAGGTAAGGCTAAAAGGGAAAAATGTTGATTTTCGTGTGTCTATTATGCCGACAATACACGGGGAAGATGCGGTAATAAGGATTTTAGACAAAGAATCAACCGATAAGGATTTTAAAAGTTTAAATCTTGATGTTTTAGGCTTTCCCGAAAGGGATAAGAAAAAATTGAGAAAGTTTATTAGAGAGCCTTACGGAATGATACTTGTTACAGGGCCAACGGGAAGCGGAAAGACAACAACCCTTTATGCCTGTATTTCAGAGATTAAAACCGAAGAGGATAAGATTATCACTATTGAAGACCCTGTCGAGTATCAACTGGAAGGGGTTACCCAGATTCCGGTAAACGAGAAAAAAGGGCTTACCTTTGCAAAGGGGTTAAGGTCTATTTTAAGGCATGACCCGGATAAAATAATGGTAGGGGAGATAAGGGACTCTGAAACAGCAACCATTGCAATTCAATCGGCTTTAACAGGCCACCTTGTGTTTACAACTGTGCACGCAAACAATGTTGTTGATGTAATAGGCAGGTTTGTCCATATGGGTATTGATATTTATTCATTTGTATCCGCTTTAAACTGTATTTTAGCCCAGAGGCTTGTTAGAAAGATATGCCCTCATTGTAAAACAGAGGTAAAAATTGACGAACAAACCCTTATTGAGTCAGGTTTAGACCCTGAAATTTACTCTAAATACACATTTTACGAAGGGAAAGGCTGTTTTGAGTGCAACGGAACGGGATACATGGGAAGAACGGTTATCTCCGAACTTCTTGATTTATCAGACGAAATAAGGGAATTGATTACAGCCAAAAGGCCTGTCAGGGAAATAAAAAACAAAGCCATAGAGCAGGGTATGATTACATTAAGGCAAAGCGGAATTGAAAAAGTAATTCAGGGCATAACTTCTTTGAAAGAGATTAACAAAGTAACCTTTATAGAGTAGGGTATGGGAAAGAGCGAACATTATCTTTATGTAGGAAACAAAAACTTTTATGTATTAAACAAAGATTTGCAGATAGTTGATAAGCAGGAAAATAACGGTATTTTTAATCTGGAAAATTTTAAAACTCCCGTATCATCTTTTGAAACCCTTTCAAATGTTTTTTACGATTTGCATGCAAAGCACCCCTTTAATACCGTTTTGTTGTCAGACATCTGTTTTAACAGTCAGGTAATTGAAATAGAAAACTTTCCTTTCTCATATTCAAAGAGGGAAGAAGTTCTCACATGGAAATTAAGCACATTGCTCCCTTACAAAATAGACTCTTATAAAATTAGGTATCAATTGATAGAAAAAGACACGGTTCTTTTTTATGCATTGCCCATTACTTTACACCATGCGGTTAACAAACTTTCCGACAACCTTAAATTAAAATGCTGGAATATTTTTCCAGAATCTGTTTTCATAACTTCCAGATTGAATGAAACCTCAAAAAACACCCTTTTCCTTTTAAACAGAAAAGATTATTTTATGGCGGCATTTTTCAAAAAAGGGTTATTGGTTTACTTAAAAGTGAGGAAAAAGGTAAAGGGAATTCCACTGGAGAAAGAACTTGAGTTGATTGATAAAATTATAAACGAAAAATTCAATATTGAAATTGAAGAAAAATTACTT
>WFPG01000286.1 GCA_015487755.1 Acidobacteriota bacterium | reverse complement strand
CGAGATGTGTATAAGAGACAGGGGGGATGTAAATCCCCCTTTTAGTCACACTTTTCTTCGTCCTTTAACCCCATCTTTCGTAAAATTATCATTGCGGGGCACCAATTAGTAAAAGCGGATTGAATAAGGTTTAATCCTATAAAGGCTGTCAACCATAGCCTGTTCTTGTTAACATAAACTGCTAATCCCAATGAAACCAAAATAAAGATTCCTGCAACAAGCCTTAACGCTCTGTTTACTGTCATATTACTCCTCCTCTTCAAGTTCCTTCAAAGGTATAACCTTTGAAGTGTAATAGTATAAAATCGGGATTACAAACAATGTCAAGATAGTGGAAACAATAACACCGAACATCAGCGAGATTGCAAGGCCTTCAAAAATCGGGTCCATAATAATTACCAATGCGTCAACTACAAGCGCCATTGCGGTTAAAACAATAGGCCTGAACCTTACCACACCTGCGTCCACAACCGCTTCCCTTAAAGATTCACCATGCTCAAGCCTTAATTCGGTAAAATCTATAAGAAGAATAGAGTTTCTGACAATAATCCCTGCCAATGCAATAAACCCTATCATTGAGGTTGCGGTAAAGAATTTGCCTGTAAGCCAGTGTCCCGGCACTATTCCTACCAAAGTTAAAGGTATAGGAGACATAATGATTAAGGGAGTAATGAAAGACCTGAACCATCCGACAACAAGAATATAAATCAAAACCATAACTGCGCCGAAGGCTATGCCCATATCCCTGAATACTTCATAAGTAATCTGCCACTCTCCGTCCCATTTTAATTGATACTTTTTGTCAACAAAGGGCAAATCGGTAAACCTTTGGTTCAATTTGTATCCTTCACCAATGTCAAGTTTTTCTATTTTCTTTTTCATCTTTAAAATTGCATACACAGGGGATTCTTCTTTGCCTGAAACCTCTCCGGTTACATAAACCACAGGCATTAGGTTTTTATGGTATATCCAGGTATCCGCTACTGTTTTTTCGACTTTTACAAGTTCTGAAAGTGGAACCATTCTTCCGTCTTTTGCGTGTACATATATGTCTGTTAAATCTTTAATTGATGTTCTTTCTTTTTTCGGCAACCTTAAATTTATGCAAACATTTTCAAGGTCTCTATCTGCGTCAGCAAGCGCAATATCCATGCCGTATTGTGCCAAAGCAAGTGTTTTTGCAATCTGTTCAACCGTAATTCCGTTATATGCTGCTTTTACCGGGTCAGGCACAATTTTGTATTTAACCTGCGGGTGCTGAACATACCAGTCAACATCAACTACACCGTCGGTTTCTTCAAATATCTTTTTAACTTTTTTTGCTATTTCTATTTGTTTTTTATAGTCAGGCCCATAGATTTCAGCAAGAAGAGTAGCCAAAACTGGAGGGCCAGGAGGTATTTCGGTTATTTTTACATTGGCATTATACTTTTCCGCAATTTTTTGAACGGGGATTCTTATCTCTTTTGCCAATTCATGGGATTTTTTCTTTCTTTTATATTTGCTAACAAAGTTTACCTGTATGTCTGCTACATTTTCACCTTTTCTTAAAAAATAATGCCTTACCAGTCCGTTGAAGTTAAACGGAGCGGCAGTTCCCGCATATATCTCAAAATCCGATACTTCAGGAACTGTTCTTAAATAATCCCCGATTTCCCTTGCAACCATTGCTGTATTTTCAAGAGTGGTTCCTTCAGGAGTGTCTATAATTATCTGAAGTTCTGCCTTATTGTCGTAAGGCAACATTTTTACAATGGTTTTTTTAGCAAGAAACAGGTAAATTGAGCCTAAAAGTAATAATCCAACAAAGCCGATAAACAGAAATGCTTTTTTACCGTCGTCAACAAGCATATACATGAATTTCTTATAGTACTTATAAAGTATCCCTGAAGTTTCTTCTTTTACTTCCTCTTCCGATACCTTTTCATTTTTAAGAAGCCTGTATGCCAGCCATGGAGAAACCATAAATGCTACAAGAAGCGAAAATAGCATGGCTGCCGAAGCGTTGATAGGTATAGGCCTCATATAAGGGCCCATCATTCCTGTTACAAAAGCAAGAGGTAACAATGCCGCAATAACGGTAAAAGTTGCAAGTATTGTAGGGTTGCCAACTTCGTCAACGGCAAAAGCGGCAATATCTTTGAGGTTCCCTTTGCCTCTATTTAAGACAAAATGCCTGTGAATGTTTTCAACGACAACTATTGCATCGTCAACAAGTATTCCTATTGCAAATATAAGGGCAAATAGTGAAACCCTGTTTAATGTATATCCGAAAAAGTAGGAAGCAAAAAGCGTTAAAGCAAGCGTTACGGGAACTGCTATAAGTACAACAATAGCCTCTTTTATACCCAATGCAAAACCCATAAAAATAGCCACAGCAACGGTGGCTATAATTACATGCTCAATCAATTCGTTTGATTTATCCTGAGCGGTTTCACCGTAATCCCTTGTAACTGCAACATGTACATCTTTCGGTATTATGTATCCTTTTAATTCTTTTACCATTTTTTTTACATCGCGGGCGATAACTACCGAATTACTTCCTTTTCTTTTTGCAATTGAAATTGTTACAGCGGGGTAGAGGTATTTATTGTACTTATCAATATCCCTTTTCTCGGCACTGGGGCCAACGCCAAAAAAGACATAGTTATCGATTTCTTTAGGCCCGTCTACAATTTTTGCCACATCTTTTAAAAAGACAGGCTTGCCCATGTAAACACCGACTACAAGGTTTTCAAGGTCTTCAATCTTTTTGATAAAGTACCCGGTTTCAACTACGAATGATTTATTGTCTTGCTGTATCTCTCCTGCCGGAAGGTTCCAATGCCTTTTCATAAGCATATCTGCTATCTGTAAAGGAGACACATTTTTTACTTTCATTTTCACAGGATCTAAAATAACCCTGAATGCCCTGGGCGTGCCACCTATAACATCAATTCTTGAAACATTCTTTATCCTTTTTATCTTTTCAGCAACTTCAAGCGCAAGCCTCCTTAATTGATAGTGGTCATATTTATCACTGTAAAGGGTTAGGGCAACCTGCGGAACATCGTCAATTGAAAATTCCCTTACAAGGGGAAAAGATATTCCCGGCGGGATTTTATCGTAATTTGATTGAAGTTTTTGCATAACCTTAACGAGAGATTTTTCGGCATCTTCACCTACATAAAACCTTACCGTTGTTAAAGAGAAATTAGGTGCCGAAGTTGAATATACATATTCCACACCGGGGATCTCCCACATCAGGTTTTCAACAGGAATTGTTACCTTTGTTTCAACCTGTTTTGCGGAAGCCCCGGGATACATTACCATTACATCTATCATCGGAACTACGATTTGGGGCTCTTCTTCCCTCGGAGTAATTAAAACTGCGAAAATCCCGAGTAATAAAGAGATAATTATTATCAAAGGGGTAAGTTGAGAATCGATAAAATATCTTGCAATTGAGCCTGATAGCCCGAATTTATGTTTTTTTTCCATTTTACATCTCCTCCAGTTTCACTCCGTCAGAGATTTTAGACAGATTTGCACAGGCAACGGTTTCGTTTCCATTTAAGCCGGAAAGGACTTCATATTTGTCGCCAAACTTTTTCCCAAGCCTTACCAAAGTGAGTTTCGCCGTCTTGTCTTTCCCGACAACATACACAATGTTTAATTCCCCTCTATGCAAAATACATTTTTCAGGAACAAAAACCCTTTCTCTCGGGCTTGAGTTAAAGTATGCCACACCGTACATTCCCGCTTTTAACCTTTTATCAAACGGAATTGCTATTCTAACGGTAACAGTATGTGTTAGAAAGTCTGAACCACCAGATATTTCAGATACTTTACCTTCTATTTCATTGTCTAAAGTGTCAAGTTTTACTTTAACAGTATCACCTTTTTGTATATATTTTGCGTCAGATTCACCGATTGTACATTCAAACCTTAAATCTTTCGGGTCTATAATCCTGAGCAAAGGCCTTCCGGGAGCGGCAAAATCACCTATATTTACCATTCTTTCAACTACAATTGCGTCAAAGGGAGCAACTACTTTGGAGTATTTTATATAAGCTTTTGCTTCATTAACAGCACCCTTTGCCATCTCAACTGCACCCTTAGCCTGATTGTACCTGAACTCCATCTGTTCAAGTTCAACTTTTGAGCATGCGTTTCTCTTGTAGAGTTCTTTAAATCTTTCATAGTTGTTTTTTGCAATAGTATAAGCTGCTTCAGCCTGCGCAAGTGCACCTTTTGCCTGTTGGAGCTTCGCTTTAATGTCAGAAGAATCTATGGTTAAAAGGGATTGACCTTTCTTAACATAATCACCTGCTTTTACCTGAATATTTAAAATAGTCCCTATAGATTTTGCCATAACATAAGCATCTTTTATTGACGTTATTTGGCCGGGGGCTTCAACAACATCGGAAGTAATCACCTTTTCGGTTTTAGTAAACTTTGTTTTAACAGGAGGCAGTTTTTTTAATTCTCCGGTATCGTTTTTACTACATGAAACCATTAGGCTTAAAATGACGATAACTATAGCCAACTTCCTCATATTTATTCCTCCTTACTTTATTTTTCCTATCATAAATTTTAAATTTTCTTCTGCTTTTAAATAGTCAAATAATGCGTGTAGTTTTTGGGTTGAAGCTTTAACATATTGAGTATCGGCATCAAGGAGATCGGTTGTTTTTTCAACACCTTTTTTATACCTTTCTTCCCTTAATTTCAGGTTGTCTTTTGCCTGCTTTTCCGCAAGTTCCGCGACTTTGTATCTTTTTTTCGCTTCTATTAAATTAAAATAAGCCTGTTTTACCTGGAGGTATATCCCTTCTTCCATTTGTTTTAAGTATTTTGAATATGAATCATACTGCTCTTTAGCCCTTAAAACCCTGTTTTTTGTTTTAAACCCATTGAAAAGGTTGAACTTTGCAACAGCCATAATTTTAAATGAATCGCCCTGAGTCCCTAAAAACTGTTTATCATGATAGTTTAATTCACCGATTAAAAACAATTTTGGCTTGTATTCGCTTTTTTCTATTGAAATGTTGTGCTTTGCAGCTTCCACTTTTAAACTTAACTCTTTGTAATCTGGCCTATTTTCTATGGCTTCCGATAAAAGTTTGTCAAGGTTATATTCTTTATCCTGAAATTTAAAGTCATTCACAAATTCAAAATCCCTGCTCTGGTCAACGCCGATTACATTGTTAAAGTAAGCCCTGGCAAGTTTGTAATTGTTTTCGGCAGTAATTTTTTTCTGTTGCACATCCCCCAAAAAAACTTTTGCCTGAAGCAAATCTGCTTCCATAATAAAACCGGTATCAAAGTAGGCTTGAGCCATATCTACATGGGCTTTTACGGTTTGTACAACTTTATCCATTAATTCCACATACTTTTTAGCAAGAACAACATTTAAATATGCTGTTTTTGTTTTAAAAATGACTTCCTGTTTAGCCCTTTCATACTTTTTCTCCCCAGCTTCAGCCATTTTTTTGCCGGCTTTAATCCCGTGTGTGATTTTTCCGCCCATATACAGGGGCTGTATTACCTGCAACTGTGTAATAGAATCGTTTATAGGAGAGGGGTGATTAGGGTCGGTTATCATTAAACTTTCGAAGCTGAAATTTTCTTGAGAAAGGGAAAGAGCAAATGTTTCCATTGGATTATTGGTTCTCATTAAAATTTCATTTAAATTTACTTGAGGCAACCTATAACTTTTTGCTTCTTTTTCAATGGTTTTTGCTGCGTTTTTTTCATGTTCAACGGCTTTTAAATAAGGGGAGTTTTTCAGTGCTATTTCGATTGCCTTTTCAACCGTCATCTTTTCAACTGTTTTTAATTGCTGGGAAAATGACGATGTTGAAACAGTGGCAAAGGTTAATGTCAGTATAAAAAAACTTATAATTTTTTTCATATAATTCCCTCCAAATTTTTTTCATCCTTACTATTTGATATTTACCTATTTAAAATGTTACAACAAAAAATTAATAAAGTGAATAAAATGGATTTAAAATGCAAATAAAACTTTTTTAAAAGTAGTTATATTACGGTGGTTTTTTTTTAAATTTCCAT
>WFPG01000285.1 GCA_015487755.1 Acidobacteriota bacterium | reverse complement strand
TTGTCATTTTAACCTGATAAAAATATTAGCGGAGGTGTTGTATGTTTGTGTCGCACATAGATAAAATTGAAGGGATTAAAATTGAGGGAACTGATTTAAAAGACGCTGTAAAAAAGGTTTTAATAGGCCCGAAAGAAGGGTGGGAAGACTATGTCATGAGGCTTTTTTCCCTTGAAAAAGGAGGATATACCCCGAAACACTCACACCCGTGGGTTCATATAAACATTGTGCTTGAAGGAAAGGGAACTCTTTTTTTAGAGGGAAATGAGTTCAAGGTTGAAAAAGGAAGCATTGCCCTTGTCCCTGAAAACGCGCTTCACCAATACAGGGCAGACAGAGGGGATAAACTTGAATTTATCTGCATTGTGCCATTAAAAGGGGAAAACTCTTATCAATCAAAATAGTTTTAGTTTTGCTCCTTTGGTAATCAAAAACTTGCCGTTTCCCATCGGCTCTAATCTATAGCGTATGCTAAAAGTTTTAGGATAACCGTCAGGGTCTTCCATATCAAGTTCAACATTTGCGTAAATATAAACACTTGAAGAGGATAACTTCTCAATGTAATACCACAAACCACGCTTCCTTCCGAAGGTTTTTCTCCTTACATACTTGTCCCCTGCTTTCATGTCTTCAATAAAATAGCCTGTAAGTTTATAATCCTTCCATTCACTTAAATTTCCTTCAAAATTATCAGGCATTAAATTCCACACTCTATTATTTAACTTACCCTTTTTCCACCTATCAAGTTGCTCAATTAAATAATTTTCGGCAGAGTTTCTTACCTTTGACTTTAAGCTGCCCCTTACAAGGTAAAAACAGGAAACAACTATAAATACGGCTATTGTTCCGATAATCCCTTTAGAGTAATTTCCAGCCATTTTCAATCCTCTTTTTTTTAAATGCTAACAAAAAAAGATTAAAGGCTAAAGGGGAAAATTATTTTTTCTCAAATTTGGAATGCTTTATTACCTTACCCTCAACAATGTAAACCACATCTTCCCCTATATTTGTGGACAAATCTGCAAGCCTCTCAAGGTTTTTGGCAATATTTATAAACTTCATTGATTCTTTAATAAGTTTCGGCTCTTCCATCATATAGGTTAAAAGCTCCCTGACAATTGTATGGTATAAATTGTCCACCACATCATCCCTTAAACAAACCTCTCTTGCAAGGCGGGAATCCTCGTTAAGAAAGGCGGTAATCGAATCTTTAAGCATTGAGATAGACTCGTCAGCCATTCTCGGGATATCAACAAGGGGTTTAAAGGGGGGTTTTACAATTAAATCAAGGGAATCCCTTGCTATGTTTGCCGCTATATCCCCCGCCCTCTCTAAATCATTGTTCATCTTCAACATCATCAATGTAAGCCTTAAATCCTTTGCCATTAGGTGAAACTGGGCTAAAATAGTTATAATTTTGTCGTCTATTGACAGTTCAAGGTTGTTTGCCTCAGGCTCAAGTATATTTAGAACCATTTTAAGTTTAGCCTCGTCCCTTTCCTTTAACCCCTCAATAGCGTTTGTTATCATTGTTTCAACATGGTTTGTAAACTTAATTAACTCCCTTTTTATATCCAACAGTTTTTCTTTCGGCATACTTACTCCTTAACTGAATTTTCCCGTTAAATACTCTTCCGTTCTTTCGTCTTTCGGCGTAGTTAATATTGTATCCGCTTTATCGTACTCCACAAGTTCCCCTAAATAAAGAAAGGCAATGTAATCGGAAACCCTTGCAGCCTGAGAGATATTGTGGGTAACCATTACAATTGTCACATACTGCTTCAAATCCACTATCAATTCCTCAATCTTTGCTGTGGCTTTTGGGTCAAGCGCACTTGTTGCCTCGTCAAGCAGTATTATCTCAGGCTTAACCGCCAGCGCCCTTGCAATGCAAAGCCTTTGCTGCTGTCCCCCAGAAAGGAATGTGCCTCTCCTATGAAGGGAATCCTTAACCTCTTCCCAAAGGTAAGCCTTTTTTAACGAATCTTCAACAATTTTGTCTTTTTCTTCCTTTGAAAGTTTTATCCCGTTTAAGGTGTATCCTGCAATTACATTGTCGTATATGCTCATAGTGGGAAATGGGTTAGGCCTTTGAAAAACCATTCCTATCTTTTTTCTAACCTCAATAGGGTTTTTCTTAAAGATATTTTCACCGTCCAACAGTATTTCCCCCTTATGAAAAGCCTGCTCGTTTAACTCGTGCAACCTGTTCATACACCTGATAAAGGTTGTCTTTCCGCAGCCTGAAGGCCCCATTATTGAGGTAACCCTGTTTTTGTATATCTCCATTGACACATTCTTTACTACAGTCTTGTCCCCAAAACCTGCGGAAAAATCCTTAACTTCTAAAACCCTGTCTTTCATAACTTAACCCTCTTCTTTGAAAAGTAAAACTTAGTAAGCAAATTCATAACAAGAATGAACAGTATTAAAACAAATGAAGCACCCCACGCAATTCTGTGCCAATCGTCATACGGGCTCATGGCGTATTTAAAAATCACCAGAGGCATTGAATCAACAGGTTTCAAGGCGTTCAAATTCAAAAATGGATTGCCGAATGCGGTAAAAAGCAAAGGGGCAGTTTCCCCCGCAATCCTTGAAATTGAAATCAAAACCCCCGACGCTATTGATGGAAGTGCGGCAGGGAGTACAACCTTAAAAAGTGTCCTTGTATAGCCTGCTCCTAAAGAGTAAGAAGCCTCTTTCAGGTAATCGGGAATCATCTTCAAAGTTTCTTCTGTTGACTTAATTATTATTGGAAGCATCATAATAGCAAGGGCAACCGCCCCGGACAAAGCGGAAAATTTGCCTGTCGGCAAAACAACCCAAATATACGCTATTATCCCAAGCACAATTGAGGGAATACCCTGCAAAAGGTTAACGGAAAATGAGGCAAATTTAGCCGTTTTTGATTTTTTAAAATCAACAATAAATATTCCCGTCATTATACCGAAAGGCACAGCCATCAATGTGGCAAGGGATATTAAAATAAAGGTGCCCGCAATTGCGTTAAGTATGCCCCCGCCCTCTTCACCTGGCGGTTTCGGGAGTTTTGTAAAAAACTCAAGGTTTATTGCCCCTATGCCTTTTGAAACAAGGTCAAACAGTATCAAAGCAAGGGGAATAAACACCGCAAATGCAAAAAGGATTACAGAGTATTTAAAAAGTTTGTCTTTTATCAATCTCCACTTCATAACTTCACCTAAACCGAATACCTTTTTATTATTTTGTTGCCGATATAGTTTACAATTACGGTTATCACAAAGAGCAACAACCCTATCTCAATCAAAGAGGAAAGATAAAGGTTTTCAGTGGCCTCGGTAAATTCGTTGGCAATAACAGAAGCCATTGTATTACCGGGAGCAAAAAGGCTGTGTGGGATTGCGTTTCTGTTTCCTATAACCATTGTTACAGCCATTGTCTCCCCTAAAGCCCTTCCCAATGCAAGGAAAAGCCCTGCAAGGATACCTGACTTTGTATAGGGCAAAATAACCTTCTTTATAACCTCAAACCTTGTAGCACCTAACCCGTAAGCAGCCTCTTTCAAATCCGAAGGGACAAGTTTCAATACCTCGGTAACAAGGGAAGATGTATAGGGAATAATCATTATTGAAAGTATTAAAGATGCGGTTAAAATCCCCACTCCATAAGGCAAAATACCGAATTTCATTTCAATCTTTCTCATAACGGGGACAAAAACCATCAAACCCCAGAAGCCGTATACAACGGAAGGAATGCCGGCAAGCAGGTCTGTGGCAGACTCAATAATTTTTGCAATTAACCCCTTTTTAAAATACTCCCCCAAAAACAGGGAGATAGCCATTGAAAAGGGGAATGAAATAAGCAATGCGAGAAAAGAAGTAATCAATGTGCCGACAATAAAAGGCAGGGCACCGAAGTGCCCCGAAACAGGGTTCCATTCTTTCCCCCATATAAACCCTAACCCGAATTTACGGATGGAGGCTGCACTTCCATAAACAAGAGTTATTACAATTCCCGCTAAAAGTATTAAAAACAGATAGCCTGTTAGTTTTAATATTCGTTTAACACCCTTATCCAATATTATCACCCCTTAATTTAAAGGTTTACCGTCATAGGTAAGCGAGTTTAAAATCTTCTCAACCCTCTTTTTCGCGCTTTCAGAAAGTGGTGCATAGTCAAGGGGTTTTGCATACTTCTGCCCCTCATGGGTCATCCACCATACCAATTTCTTAACAGCCTTTGCATGCTCATAACTTAAATTTCCGTCTTTTAAATCTTTATAAAGAATTATGTAGGTAAACCCGACAATGGGATAGCCCTGCGGAGCACTTGAATTTGTAAGGGAAACCCTCATATCGTCAGGCAAATCAACATCAGCCGCTTTTGAGACATTTTCAAGGGTAGGCAAAACAAAATTTCCTGCTTTATTCTGCAATGCCGCAACATTCATTCTGTTCTGCTTAGCATAGGCAAACTCAACATAACCTATTGCGCCGGGAATCTGTTTAACAACGCCGGCAACCCCTTCATTGCCTTTTCCGCCCATACCGCACGGCCATTTAAGGGATTTGCCCCTTCCAACCTTCTCCTTCCACTCTGTACTTATCTTGCTCATATAATCGCTGAATATAAAGGTTGTCCCGCTTCCGTCAGCCCTGTGGGCAACCATAATTCCGAGATTTGGAAGTTTAATCCCTTTGTTAATCTTCTGAATCCTTTCATCATTCCACTTTGTAATCCTTCCTAAAAAAATGCCTGAAAGAACATCGGGGGTGAGTTTTAACCCTTTAACACCGGGGAGATTGTAAACTATGACAACAGAACCTAAAACAGTGGGTATGTGAACAATCGGTGCAGGGAAATCCTTTAACTTTTCATCTGAAACAAATGCGTCAGACGCACCGAAATCAACCGTTTTATTCTTAACCTGCCTCAATCCCCCGCCTGAGCCTATTGACTGATAGTTTACCTTTACTCCGGTAATCCTGTAATACTCTGAAAACATCTTTGAATAAAGGGGATAGGGAAATGTCGCTCCCGCACCTAACAACTCAATACCCTTTGCCATTAAACCTATTGAAAACAAACATAGAAACGCTAAAACAAGAATTTTTTTCATAACTTTCTCCTTTTAAAACTTAAAGTTAAAATCAATCTGAAGGAGTTTTGAACTTACACTGTCGTCAATTATCCTCTTCAAGTCATAGTAATCAACTGTTAAATAAACATTTTTGCCTAACCCGTATTTAACTTCCAACTCATGGCCTTTCACATCGGTTTTTCCGCCGAAGGCGTCTGAATCAGGGAAAATGTCAAGCCAGGCGTCTTTTTCAAGGTACCTGTAATTGTATTTAATCTCGGCATCGCCGAATTTCTTAACCTTTTTCCCGAAACCGAAACCGAATTCATAACCTGAATCATTGCTTTCCGCGTCTGAGTTTGAAACATACTCACCGAACACCTTAAAATAACGGACAAAAGAGCCGTTAACCTTCCACTTAACCTCAAAGTTAGGGTTTAAAACAGAGTAATCGTAAATCAGTCTTCCCTCTGAATCATAGGAATTTGTATGTGAAGAATACTCAAACGAGTTGCCTTTGGCGTGGATTGCAGAGTAATAGGTAATCCCTGCTTTAACCTTTGCATTGCCTAATTTCAACTCAATACCCGGCTGAACAAAGTACAAAAACGGGTCAGCCCCGCTTGATTTAAACTCGTCAAGGACAATGTACGAGCCGTTGAAGAACAATTTTGTATTGTCACTTACCTGTGTTTTGTAAATTAACCCTGCTCCCTCGGGGGTAATATCCGAATCCCACAGCAAGTCGGTAGGCCTGAAAAGGGTATGCTTAATCCCCTTGTACTTTCCGCCCCAGATTAAAAGGTTGTGAAAAGGTTTGTACTCAACATAGGCATAATCAAGGTTAAAATCCTTTTTAGAATCAGAGTCGCTTAAAGTCACATTTGTTGACCTCGGGTCTCCCGAGCCTGTCGCAAACCCTGCCCCGAACTTTACTTTTTCGTTAATTAAAGTTTCATAGCCTATCCTAAACCTTATCCTTGTTCTATATCTTTCAATCTCCCCGCTTTGATCTTTATACTCCTCCCTTAAGCGAAAATCCCCCTTAAACTTAGTGTTGGTTATCCATGAAGGGAGGGACTGCGCGTAAAGGGAACAAAAGCCGAGGAAGACAATTACAGGTAAGACAATCTTTTTCATCAAAACCTCCAAAAAATTAATCGCCACTATTGTGAAACAAAATTGTTAAGGGAAAATTATGGTTTTGTTAAGAAACTGTTAAGATTTAAGGGATAAAAACTTCAAAAATAGTGCCTTTGTTCGGTTCGCTTTTTACCCTTATCTCACCTGAATACAATTCGACAATATGCTTAACTATTGAAAGCCCCAACCCTGTGCCCCCCGTTTTCTTTGAACGGGATTTGTCAACAACATAAAAACGCTCAAAAATTCTGTCAACTTTATCGGAAGGAATCCCAATCCCCGTGTCTTTTACCCTAAGGCAAAGTTTTCTTTCTTTTAACCCTATATCAACCGCCACAAAGCCCTTTTCAGTGTAACGAATGGCATTGTCAATAAGGTTAATAAGCAACTGCTCAAAAGAAAACCTGTCTATCTCATAAAACAAGCCCTTTTCGCATAAAATTTTCAATTCAATATTTTTTGAATTGGCTTTCTCTCTAAAAAGGGAGATTATCTTTTCTGCGATATCGCAAACATTCTCAATCTTTCTTTCAAAAAGCCTTTCTCCCGCCTCTTCAAGGCTTGAGAGAAGCAGCATATCTTCTATAAGCCTTACCATTCTCTCAATATTGCTTTCAATTAAAGGAAGGTAAGGGGAATCTGTGCCCTCGCTTTTCATTATTTCCACAAACCCTTTTAGCACCGTTATTGGGGTTTTCAACTCATGGGTGGCGTTAATTACAAAGTCTCTTTTAACTTTCTGCAACTTTATCTTTTCCGTCAAATCGTAAAATATTATAAGCCTTTCTTCCGAGGATTCGATTTTTATAACGGAAATTTCAAAAACAAGGCCTTTTTCTTCTAATCTGAATTTTTCTTTTGGATTTTCCCCAACCCCTCTATCAACAAAAGCCAAAAAATCGTTGTTTCTTACCACTTCCCACAAAAACCTTTTTTCGTCATCTTTAATTTCAAACAAGTCTCCGAACCTTTTATTAAAAAATGTTATCATTCCTTCTTTATCAATTAAGACAACAGCCTCGTTTAATGCATTCATAAG
>WFPG01000284.1 GCA_015487755.1 Acidobacteriota bacterium | reverse complement strand
TTTTTTTATTAAACAGTTTTCTATAGGTTTTTTATATTTTCTGCTAAAATAACCTTGCTATGATATACGGAAAGGTTATAGGCTCTGTATGGGCAACTCAGAAGGTTGAAGATTTAAAAGGTTTAAAATTCCTTATTGTTCAGCATTATTCCGTTAAGGGAGAGGCTTTAAACAGTTTTACCGTCGCCGTTGACGCTGTAGGGGCAGGAGCGGGGGAGATGATTTTAATGGCTCAGGGCTCTTCGGCAAGGCAAACCCCTATTACAAAAAACAAGCCTGTTGATGCTGTTATAATGGCAATTGTGGATAAACTGGAATTTGAACTATGAGTGTTGAAGAAATTGTAAGGGATATTTTAAAAGAGATTGAAGGAAATAATCCTGAAAACTTAATAGTTATAGGGAGCGACCACGGAGGGTATGAATATAAAGAATTTTTAAAACCTTTTTTAAGGGATTTAGGTTATTCAGTTTTTGATTGCGGATGTTATTCAAAAGAGTCTGTTGATTACCCTGATTTTGCTTATAAAACAGGCAAGGAGTTTTTTAATAAAAGTGCTAAATTCGGTATTTTTATAGACGGTGCGGGAATAGGAAGCGCCATTGTTTTAAATAAATTAAAGGGGATAAGGGCTGCACATTGCTCAAACACATTTGAGGCTTACAATGCAAGGGCACATAATAATGCAAACTTTTTAACATTAGGATCAAGGGTTATAGGCACTGAATTGATGAAACTGATAGTTGAAAAGTTTTTAAGCACTGAATTTGAAGGCGGGAGGCATTTGAAAAGGGTTAATAAAATTATAGAGATAGACAATGCTAATAGGTAAGGTTGTAGGAAGCGTCTGGGCAACGAAAAAACTTGACAGTTTTGAGGGAAAGAAACTTTTAATAATTCAACCTTTTAATGAAGATATGAAGCCTGAAGATAAATTTATTGTAGCGGTTGACACAGTTCAGGCTGGAAAGGGTGATATAATATTCTATGCAACAAGCAAGGAAGCAGCCATACCTTTTAAAAACGACAAAATGCCTGCAGATGCGGCAATTGTCGGAATTATTGACGGGTTTTCTCTATGATTTTATGTAAGGTTTTAGGCAGTGTTTATTCAACTAAAAAGAATAAAAATTTTAAAGGGTATAAGATTATGCTTGTAAGGGAAATAACACCTTCGGGAAATTTTAAAGGGAAGCCTTTTCTTGCTATAGACGCTACCGATTCAGGAAAAGGTGACACAGTACTTGTTATTAAAGACGGAGGAAGTTTGCAAATAATAACAAAATCCAAAGACATCCCCGAAAATGCTATAATAGCAGGGGTTGTTGACCAGGTTAATTTAGAGGTGTGAGATGAATAAAGATATTTCAAAAATTGTTGAAGAGATACTTTCCTCTTTTGACGAAACAGAAGCAAAAACCGAATCTTTATCGGATGTGGATTTAGACTGGCTTGAATTTGACAACTCTTCCCCTGATTTGCTTTACTGCGATATTGTAGAAAATTACTGTGTTTTAAAGCCTAAAGAGGCTATTGATAACTTTATTAAAGTTAAAACAGACAGAATTACCCCTGACGGCGCTTTTAATGTAAACATATCTCACTTAATAGACCACACCCTTTTAAAGCCTGAAGCAACAATCCAGGATGTGGTTAATCTCTGTATGGAAGCAAAAAAGTATAAGTTTGCCTCTGTCTGTATAAACCCCTGTTTTGTAAAAACCGCTGCCGAAGTGCTGGCAGGGACTGAAGTTAAGGTTTGTACTGTTATAGGCTTTCCTTTGGGGGCTACCACAAAAGAGGTTAAGGCTTTTGAGGCTAAACAGGCTATTGATAACGGTGCTCAAGAGATTGATATGGTAATAAACATAGGCTTTCTAAAATCAAAAAAATATAAGGATGTTCTTGAAGATATTAAAGAGGTAAGGGAAGTAACAAAAGGAAAGATTTTAAAGGTTATTATTGAAACCTGCTATTTAACAGAGCAGGAGAAGATTAAGGCTTGCGAACTTTCAAAAGAGGCCGCTGCGGATTATGTTAAAACCTCGACAGGCTTCGGTAAAGGCGGGGCAACTGTTGAAGATATTCTTTTAATGAGAAAGGTTGTAGGAAGGGATTTAGGGGTGAAGGCTTCAGGGGGAATCAGGGACTTTGACAAAGCCCTTGAAATGGTTAAAGCCGGGGCAACAAGGATTGGGGCAAGCGCAAGCGTAAAAATTGTTAATAAGGAAAAATCAGATTCAAAAGGGTATTAATCCCGAAAGGGTGTATATAAATTTTAAGAGGAGGATTTAATGGCTAAGTACAGGATCGCGTGGCTTCCCGGAGACGGAGTGGGAAACGATGTTATGGAGGCCGCAAAGATTGTCCTTGATACTTTAAAACTTGATGCCGAATACATTCACGGCGACATCGGCTGGGAATTCTGGAAAACAGAGGGTAATCCCCTTCCCGATAGAACTATTGAAATGATGAAGACAACAGATTGTGCTCTTTTCGGGGCAATAACCTCAAAGCCGAAAGATGAGGCTAAAGAGGAGTTAGCCCCTGAATTAAGGGATAAGGGTTATGAGTATTTTTCCCCTATTGTAAAGTTGAGGCAATTTTTTGACCTTGGGATAAATATGAGGCCTTGCAAGGCATACCCGGGAAACCCGTTAAACTACAAAGACAACATTGACCTTGTAATTTTCAGGGAAAATACAGAAGGGATGTATGCAGGGGTTGAGTTTTATCCCGTTAAAGACAGTTTAAAAAATTGCCTTTTTGAGCACAGTAAAAAGATGCAGAGGTTTATGGATGTTCCTGAAAATGAGATAGCAATTTCAACGAGGATTATGACTAAAAAGGGCTGTGAAAGGATAGTGAGGGCTGCCTTTGAGTATGCTAAAGAGACAGGAAGGCCTACCGTTACATTGGTTGAAAAACCCAATGTTTTAAGAGAAACAGGCGGGTTAATGACAAGGGTTGCAAGGGAAATTGCGAAAGATTATCCCAATATAGAGTTGTGGGAAACAAACATTGACGCTATGTGTATGTGGCTTGTTAAAAACCCTGAAAATTACAGCGTGCTTGTTGCAGAAAACCTTTTCGGAGACATTATTTCAGACCTTTCCGCTCAATTGGTTGGCGGTTTAGGCTTTGCCTCTGCTGCCAATATCGGAAAAGACTATGCCGTTTTTGAGCCTACCCACGGCTCCGCACCTAAGTATGCCGGCAAGTATAAGGTTAACCCTATGGCTATGCTTTTAACCGTTAAACTTATGCTTGAATGGTTAGGAGAAAAGGAACTTGCTTCAAGGCTTGAAAACGCTATTGCGACAGTAATTAAAGAAGGCAAGGTTAAAACATACGATATGGGCGGAAACAATTCAACTTTAGAAGTTGCGGAAGAGGTAGCGAGGAAACTTTAATTATATAGGGGGAATTATCCCCCTTTTTACTTGTTTATTAATTTTTATTTGACTTTTAATCGCTTATTGTTTTTAATATTAAGGACAATTTATCAAGAGAGGGAGGAAGTATGCAACCTACATACAGGCCAAACAGAAGAAAAAGAAAAAAAACTCACGGTTTTTTGGTTAGAATGAGAACAAAAGCCGGAAGAAAAGTTATAAATGCAAGAAGAAGAAAGGGCAGAAAAAGATTAGCCGTTTAAATCTTGTCTTTAAAGAGAGAGTACAGGCTTAAAAAGAGAAAACAATTTTTAGAGGTTTATACAAGGGGAAAGAAATTTTCCACAAATCACCTTGTTATTTACTTTTTGCGCGGCAAAGACGAAAAACTCTTCGGTTTTACCGTATCAAGGAAAATAGGTAAGGCCGTTAAGAGAAATAGAATAAAGAGGCTTTTAAGAGAAGTGGTAAGATTAAGGTTAAATTCTTTCCCTGAAAATATCTGGTATGTTGTAAACACCAAAAAAAAGGCTAAAAAAGCGGATTTTGAAGTTTTAGACAGGGAAATTGCAGACTTTTTAAACTGGATAAATGAAAAAGATTTTAATTCTGCTAATTAAAGGTTATCAAAAATTTATCTCGCCGCTTTTTCCGCCGACTTGCAGGTTTACCCCTACCTGTTCCAATTATGCTTTGCAGGCGGTTGAAAAGTACGGCTTTTTCAAGGGGGGATGGTTAGCATTAAAAAGGATATTAAAGTGTCATCCGTTTCATCCGGGCGGATATGACCCACTAAAATAGAAGGAGTAGAGGATGGATAAGCGAACGCTAATTGCAATTGTTCTTGCCATAACTTTCATTATTTTCTGGCAAAAGTTTGTTGTTGAAAAGTATATGCCTAAAAAGCAGGTTGTTAAGACCAAAACTACAAAAATTGATACTAAAGAAAAAACTGTAAAAAACAAGGTTGAAAGCAAAGCAACTCTTTCTAAAGAATTGAAAGAAACAAAAGAAGAAAATTTGCAGAAAAAAGAGGATAACTACAATTTTTTCAACCAAGCCCCTGCCGTTGAAGTTAAAGATTACACTCTTGAAAACGATTTTGTAAAAATTGTTTTTTCAAACAAAGGGGGGGTTGCTAAATCCATTGTTCTAAAAAAGTATAAAGATAAAAACGGAAAATTCTACGATTTGGTGAACAAAGCCATTGATTATGACAAACCTTTTACCCTTTATGAAAAAGACAAATCCCTTGAAGATGTTGTTTTTAATACAATCGTTCATGGCAATTCAATTACATTTACTTATTCGATAAATGGCTTTGAGATTAAAAAGGTTTTCACACTTAAAAATGATTATTTGCTTGATTTTTCGGTACAGGGGCTTGACAATGCCTATATTTCATTAGGTGCCGGCTTAAACTCTTCCGAAAAAGCGGAAAGCAGGTACAGTACCGAAGACGAAATAGCCTACTATTTTGACGGCGAGGTTGAAAGGGTTAAGAAAAAGAAATTAGCAAAAGAAAAGGTTCCCGTCAAAGCAAAGTGGGTTGCAATTGAGAATAAGTACTTTACAAAGATTTTAACCCCTGCTAAAGGGTTTAAGGATTTAAAGCCTGAATTGTACAACTACACTGAAGGAAAAAAAACATACTCTGTTTGCTCATTAAAGGCTTCCTTAAAGGGTGAATTTAAGGGAAGTTTTTATTTAGGCCCTAAAGAGTACGAAAGGTTAGGGGCACTTGGCAAAAGTTACAAGGAACTTGTAAACTTCGGATGGTTCGGTGCATTCGGCAAGTGGCTTTTTATTCTTTTGAAATGGATTAACAAGTTTGTCGGAAACTGGGGCTGGTCGATTGTTATCTTCACAATACTTGTTAGAATAGTGCTCTTCCCTTTGAATTCAGCAGGCTTAAAATCAGCCCAGAAGATGAAAGAGTTACAGCCTAAAGTCAAGGCTATTCAGGAAAAGTACAAAAAGTACGGCAACGATATGACAATGAAGGCGAAGATGAACCAGGAATTGCAGGAACTTTACAAGAGAGAGGGGGTTAACCCGTTAGGGGGCTGCCTGCCTATGCTTGTTCAAATCCCCATATTCTTCGCCATTTACTCCCTTCTTTTAAACATTATTGATTTGAGAATGGCGCCCTGGATACTCTGGATTAAAGATTTGTCTGCCCACGACCCATACTTTGTCCTTCCTATCGCTATGGGTGTTACTCAACTTGTTGTTCAATTGTTAACCCCTGCGGCCGGAGACAAGAACCAGCAGAGAATGATGTTAATTATGCCTGTTGTAATTACCTTTGTGTTAATATACGCTCCTTCTGGATTGTTGTTATACTGGACAACAAACAATATCTTCCAGATTTTTCAGCAACTAATATTAAATAAACAGATGAAGACTGCTGCTTGAGAGGTGAATATGAATTTATCAAAGACTTTATTTTCAGGAAAAGACATTGAAGAGGCTCTTGAAAAGGCTTCTCTTTACTACAATGTAAACCCGGAATTGATACATTATACAGTGATTTCAACAGACAACTCCCTTTTCAGCCCCCTTGCGGGAGAGGTAACAATAAGGATTGACGCAATAGGAAAGGGAAATAAAAACAAAAAAAAGCCTGAAGGCGCAACAAAGGTTGAAAGCGTTTTAAACGATTGGTTTAAAAAGGCGGGGCTTGATGTAATTGCTTTTTTTTCCAGGGTTAAAGACGGAATTGAATTTGAGATAAAAGGGGAAGACGAAGAACTTTTCCTTGAAGAAAACGGTGCTTTGCTTGACGCTTTTCAGCACCTTGCAAACAAGGCTTTAAGTAGGGGAAATAACGGAAAGCCGGTTGTTCTTGAGTGCAGAAGTTTCAGGTTTAACAGAATAAAAGAGTTGAGGGAAATGGCAAGAAAGGCTGCCGAAAAGGTTAAAAATTTAGGCAAGCCTTACATATTTTCCCCTATGAATCCTGCTGAAAGAAGGCAAATTCACATAACTTTAAAAGACGATAAGTTTGTGGCAACAGAGAGTTTAGGCAACGGATTTCTAAAAAAGGTTAAGGTTTACCTTAAAAAGAAGAGATGAACCGCACAATAGTAGCAATTGCCACCCCGCCTGGCAAGGGCGGAGTGGGGATTGTGAGGGTATCAGGTGAAAAATCACTCGATATAGCAAAAAGATTTTTTTCTCCTTTACCCGAAAGGATTGAGCACGGAAAAATGTACTTCGGGAAATTTAAGGGAAGGGTTGAAGACACGGGCTATCTTGTTTTTTTTAAATCCCCTAAATCTTACACAGGGGAAGATACTGTTGAATTTCACCTTCACGGCTCCCCCTACATTCTCTACTCTGTTGTTTCAGATATAGTTGATTCAGGGCTGGCAAGGCTTGCCGAGCCGGGGGAGTTTACAAAGAGAGCGCTTTTCAACGGGAAGATTAACCTAATAGACGCAGAAGCAATAAACACTATAATTTCTGCGGAAAATAGATATCAGGCAATGGTTTTGTCAAACCTTTCAGGCAAGTTGTCTAACTTTGTCCTTTCTTTAAAAAACAACCTTATTGAAGCAATTGCATTTTTAGAGGCTGCAATAGAATACCCCGAAGAAGAGGAAACCTCAAGCGCAATTGATAAGTCTCTACCTATTGTTAATGAAAGTTTGAAATCTTTAAACAAAGTTCTTGATGTTTACAAAAAAACAAGGTACTTGCTTAAAGGGGCAAAGATAGTAATAGCGGGAAAACCCAATGTAGGTAAGTCTTCCCTTTTAAACGCAATAGCAGGGTTTGAAAGGGCAATAGTTACCGAAATCCCCGGAACAACCACAGATTCTATTGAGGTTGACATTGAGTACAAAGGGTTGAAGTTTTCCTTTGTTGACACGGCGGGAATCAGAAAGGGGGAAGGCAAGGTTGAGTCTCTTGGAATAGAAAGAACCTTTAGGGAACTTGAAGAGGCAGACCTAATC
This sequence comes from Acidobacteriota bacterium, assembly GCA_015487755.1. GTDB lineage: Bacteria > Acidobacteriota > Holophagae > Thermotomaculales > Thermotomaculaceae > Thermotomaculum. The sequence continues at coordinate 2,241 of WFPG01000284.1, read as the reverse complement.
CTTTATATGTTTGACGGGGAAGACAAAAACTTTGAAACCAATCCTTCCCTTGAAAGGTTTAACTATAAGATAATAAAGGTCTTTAATAAAATTGACTTGAAAGAGCCTGATAACTTTGAAGGCATTAAAATATCCGCAAAGTTGAATAAAGGTGTAACCCGATTGCTTGAAGAGGTTTACAACTATTTCAGCAAGGCGGATTTTTCAGAAAACTTTATCTTCTCTGAAAGGCAGTACCGCTCTCTTACCGAGGCTAAAAAAATACTTGAGCACTTTAAACAGGAGGCTGAAGGATTATTGCTTCCTGAAGTGGGAAGCGCTATTTTAAACGAAGCGGTTGAAGTTCTTGAAGGGGTAATCGGGGAGATAACCACAAACAATATACTTGACAGCGTTTTCGGAAACTTTTGTTTAGGAAAGTGAAATGATAGATTTTGATGTAGTTGTTATCGGCGCGGGGCATGCAGGCTGCGAAGCAGGCTATGCCACAGCAAAATTGGGATTTAAAACCTGCCTTTTAACAATAAACCTTGATGTGGTAGGGCAGATGTCCTGCAACCCTGCAATAGGCGGGCTTGCTAAAGGGCATATTGTAAGGGAGATTGACGCACTCGGCGGTTTAATGGCAAGGGTTATTGATAAAACAGGCATTCAATTCAGAATGCTTAACAAAAGCAGAGGCCCCGCGGTTCAGGCGCCGAGGGCTCAGGCCGACAAAGTGATGTACAGGCTTGAAATGAGGAAACTTCTTGAAGAAACCGAAAACCTTTACCTTATTCAGGACATTGCAAGGGAAATAGTTGTCAAAAACGGAGAAGTGTCAAAGGTTATCCTTGAATCTGGAAATGTTATTTCCTGCAAAAAGGTGATAGTTTCAACAGGCACCTTTTTAGGAGGAAAGATATTTATAGGGGATAAAACCTACCCTGCAGGAAGGACTAATGAGATACCCTCGTTAACCCTTGCCGATAATTTAAGGGATTTGGGTTTTGAGTTAACAAGGTTTAAAACAGGCACACCTGCAAGGGTTCACAAAAACTCAATTGATTTCTCAAAAATGGAAAGGCAGGACGGAGATGTCCCCCCGCCGTTTTTTTCCTTTAACCCACCAAAAAGGGAAGTAGACCAGATTCCATGCTATTTAACCTATACAAATGAAAAAACCCATGAGATTATCTTTAAAAACATACACCGCTCTTCCCTTTATTCAGGGCTTATTCAGGGGGTAGGCCCAAGGTACTGCCCTTCAATTGAGGATAAGTTAAAAAAGTTTCCCGATAGGGAGAGGCATCAGGTTTTTCTTGAGCCAGAATCAAGGTTTACCGTTGAATACTATGTTAACGGGGTTTCAACCTCTCTGCCCGTTGAAGTTCAATATCAGTATTTAAGGACAATAAAGGGGCTTGAAAATGTAGAGATTTTAAGGCCGGGCTATGCCATTGAATACTTCTCAATTAACCCTTTAAGCCTTAAAGTGTCCCTTGAGTCAAAGGAAATTAAAGGGCTATATTTTGCAGGCCAGATAAACGGCACTTCAGGGTATGAAGAGGCTGCAGGCCAGGGCTTGATAGCGGGGATAAATGCCGCTTTGTCTTTGAAGGATAGAGAGTCTGTTGTTTTAGGGAGAGACCAATCTTACATAGGGGTAATGATAGACGACCTTGTGACAAAGGGCGTTGACGAGCCTTACAGAATGTTTACCTCAAGAAGCGAATACAGGCTTTTGCTTGACCATTACACTGCGGACAAAAGGCTAATGCCTATAGGCTACAAGGTCGGTTTAATTGACCAAGAGACTTATAAAAGAATGTTGGTAAAGTACGAAAAGATAGATAAATACCTAAAAGAAGTTGTATCTTTGCCTGTGAAAAAGGTTTTGAGAGAAGAGTTTTTTATTGATTTTCCTTCCATTGACAAATCAAAGGTTCACACATTTGAGAAGTTGTTAAAAAGGCCTGAAATAAGTTTTGAAATGGTTGAGCCTTACCTTTTGCAGGATTTTAAAACAGAGTTTTCAACAGAGGTAGAGACAGCGGTAAAGTATAAAGGCTACATAGACAGGGAAATTGCAAGGGTGGAGAAGGCCAGGGATTTGGAGAAGGTAAAGATACCTGAAGGTTTTGACTATAATATTTCAGGGTTATCAAGAGAAGTCAGGGAAAAACTTGAAAAAGTAAGGCCTGTAAACCTTGCGCAAGCCTCAAGAATACCAGGTGTAACCCCAGCCTCAATATCCATAAT